>JAYVRQ010000757.1:0-2975 GCA_043776145.1 Chthoniobacteraceae bacterium | reverse complement strand
ATCGGCACGGCGGGCGCGCGGCCAAATCCCACCGTCGCGCTTTCGCCGCAGGTGATAACGCCGTGGACTTCGTGGATCGCGGGGACGTACGGCGTGGACTTCGACTGGACATTTGAAACTGCCGGGAAACGCGGGGGACGGAAGGCGGTGGCGAGCGCGCAGGCGAACGCGGCGGCGGCGAATGTGGTGACGGCGGAGTGGAAGGCGCGCGCCGCCGTGCGCAAGGCGCTGCTCGATCTTTACGCGGCGGAACGGCGCGCAGCCTTGCTCGCCGGGGCGCACGGGAAACAGGCCGACGTGCTGCGGTTGCTCGAAGACCGCATCAAGGCGGGCGCGGCTTCGCTGCTGGAAACTTCGCAGCCGCGCCTGCTTGGCGCGCAGCTTCGCCTGCAATCATCGGACGCCGCGCGCGCGCAAGCCGTCGCCCGCGCCTCGCTCGCGGAGGCGCTCGGCATGAGCACGAGCGGACTCGATGGCGCGACGTTTTCGTTCGCGGCGTTTGAGAAAACGGCAGGCCAGGGCGGATCGCATCGCCGCAACGCGCTCACGCATCGCGCGGATGTGCTCGCCTCGCTCGCGGATTACGCGGCGGCGGAGGCGGCGCTGCGTTTGGAAATCGCGAAGCAGTATCCCGACATTCATCTCAACCCCGGCTACCAGCTCGATGCGGGCGAAAACAAATGGGCGCTCGGCATCGGGCTGACGCTTCCCATCTTGAATCAAAACAAAGGCCCGATCGGGGAGGCCGACGCGAAGCGGAAAGAGATGGCGGCGAAGTTCAACGCGGTGCAGGCAAAGGTGCTCGCCGATTGCGACCGCGCCGCGGCGGGAGTCTCCGGCGCGCGCGCGAAAATCGCGACCGTGGACGAAATGCTCGCGGAGCAGGGTCGGCAGATCGACTCACTCACGCGCATCGTGACCGCCGGCGAAGGCGACCGCACCGCGCTCATCAGCGCGGAAGTGGAGCGCGCGACCACGCAAGTCTCGCGGCTCGATGCGCAGATCGAATTACAAACCGCGCTCGGTGCATTGGAAGAGGCCACGCAGATGCCGCTGGAAAAATGAAGGCGCTCGCGAATTTCATCCTCATCGTGCTCGTGCTCGGCGCGCTCTCGTGGGCGCTGTGGCACGGCTTCAAGCAGCCGCACGAAGGTGGAGCGGAAGTGAAAACCGAGGAAGCCGCCGCCGCGAAGGAAGAAGCTCCCGAGGAATTCACCGTCACGCTCGAAAAGGAAAAATGGAAGGCGCTTGGTTTTGAAATGAGCGAGCCGGAGAAGGCGGAACTCGCGCCGCGCCGCGCCGCCTTCGGTCGCGTGCTTGATCCCACGCCACTCGTCACGCTCGACAGCGATCTCGCCGCGATCGAGGCCGCGCTCGCCGCATCGCGCGCCGAGTACGATCGCACGCAAAAGCTGCTCGCCGCCGGTGAAAACACTTCGCGCAAAGCAGCGGAGACGGCGGAGGCGCAATTTCGCGCCGACGAAATCAAAGCCAGCGGTCTCTCGCGCGCCGCTCTGCTGCAATGGGGCGCGACGTTTTCCTCGCTCGACACCGCCGCGCGCCACCGCTTCGTCGAGTCGCTCGTGCGCGGCGAATCCGCGCTCGTCCGCGTGGACCTGCTCCCCGGCGACGCGCTCGCCGACGCCCCGCGCTCGGCGCGCCTGCTCGTGCTCGGCCGCGAACAAACTCCCGTGGACACCGCGCTCATCTCGCCCGCCGCCGACGCCGATCCGCGCACGCAGGCGCAGGGATTTATTTTGCGCGTGGAAAAACCACCCTTCGCCCTGCGCCCCGGCATGGCCCTCACGGCCTGGCTGGAACTCCCCGAAAAACCGCGCGCAGGCTTTGCACTCGCGCGCTCGGCGGTGCTGCGGCACGACGGACGCACCTGGGTTTTCGTGCAGGAGGAAGAGGAGAAATTCGTCCGCAAACCCATCGTGCTCGACACGCCGCTCGATGGGGAAAAGGGATGGTTCGTTCCCGCGGATGGCGGATTGAAGGCGGACGATCTCATCGTGCTGACCGGCGGGCAGGTTTTGCTGAGCGAGGAAATGAAAGCAGCGAGCGGCGCAGCGGCGGAGGAGTGATGAGCGGCGAAGCCGTATGCTGACCAAGCTCGTCCATCTCTCCCTCCGCCACAGCGGCATCGTGATGGCGCTCGCGCTCGTGCTGCTCGGCTGGGGCGGCTACGTTGCCTCGCGCGCGTCGCTCGATGTCTTCCCGGAATTCGTCCCGCCGCAAGTCACCATCCAGACCGAAGCGCCAGGGCTTTCGCCGGAGCAGATCGAAACGCTCGTCACGCGCCCCGTCGAGGGCGCGGTGAATGGCGCGTCCGATCTCGAATCCGTGCGCTCGGAAAGCATCCAAGGGCTCAGCGTCGTGACCGCGGTTTTTGCGGAACGCACGAACATCTACATCGCGCGCCAGGCGCTCTCGGAAAGACTCGGCACGCTCGCGCGCCAGCTTCCCGACGGCGTGCGCGCGCCGGTGATGTCGCCGCTCACGTCATCGACGATGGACCTTTTGAAAGTCGGAATGCTCTCCGAAAAAATGTCCGCCCGCGAATTGCGAACCTTCGCCGACTGGACGCTGAAACCGCGAATGCTCGCCGTGCCCGGCGTGGCGGGAACGAACGTCTTCGGCGGCGAAGTCGAACAACTGCAAGTGCAGGTGCTGCCGGAAAAACTCGCCGCGTTCGATCTCACGCTCACCGATGTGCTCGACGCCGCGCGCGCCGCGACGGGCGTGCGCGGCGCGGGCTTCATCGACACGCCGACGCAGCGCGTCGTCATTCAGACCGACGGCCAAATGTTCACGCCCGAGCAGCTCGGCGAAGTGGTGGTGCGCAAAGGGCTGCCTGTCGTGCGAATGCGCGATGTCGCGCGCGTCGTGCTCGGCGCGGAGCCGAAATTCGGCGGCACGCTCGTGATGGGAAAACCGGGCGTGCTGCTCACGCTGCGCAGCCAGTTCGGCGC
>JAYVRQ010000756.1:0-10077 GCA_043776145.1 Chthoniobacteraceae bacterium | reverse complement strand
ATCGCGTCGCGGAAGCCGCGCGATTTTCCACGCACGAACTGCTGCTCGCGATCCTCGCGCTGCTCACGCCGGTCGGCGCGATCCTTGTGTGGCAGACGCTCCGCGGGCCGCGCGCACTTTCGGTGGAAGATGCGCGCCTGCGATTGTTCGCGCGGATTTACACGCTGATTCCGCTCTCCGTCTTCCTGCTCTTCAGCGTTACCCATCGCGTGAAACTCAACTGGACCGGCCCGCTCTGGCTGGCCGCGATTCCCGCCGTCGCTGCGGGAATCGTCGCGCTTCCGCCCGGACTGCTGCGCCGCGCATGGATCGCGACCGTCGCGTTGCTCACGATCACCTATGCCGCATTCCTCACCCACCTCAGCTTCGGCCTGCCCGGCATCGGCTACGCGAAAGACATGGCGCTCATGCCGGTCGGCTGGTCCGAAATGGGTCGCGCGCTCGAAACCCGCCGCGCCGCGATCCCCTCGCCCGCCGGCGCGCGCGTGCTCCTCGTCGGACTCGACCGCAACTTCATCGCCAGCGAAGCCGCCTTCTACCACTCGCGCCAGCGCCAAGCCGTCCTCGAAACCACCGGCGCGCATCTCTTCGGCAGCCGCGCGCTGATGTATGAATTCTGGTTCCCGCCACGCGAACAATACGGTGCGACGCTGCTGCTCGTGAGCTTCGACCGCGGCGATCTGGATCGCCGCCGCGTGCTCGACCGCTGCGCACCACTCGGCGAAATCGAAGAACACCAAGTCGAACGCCACGGGAAGAAGGTGCGCAGCTACTTCACACGAGTCGCGGAGAACTACCAGCCGGGTCGAAGCGCAAAGTAGGCTCCGACAGGCATCGGAATGCGCGACCCATTGCGGGGCGCAAATTTTTCTGCAAGTGAACGCACTGATTTTCAAGGGTTTGGCGTGTAGCCGAAATCGCAGCCGGGATTTTCACTTGTCATTTCGAGGTTAGTCGGCACCTTCCGCGCAGCTTGTTACAGATTCGCTGCATGCAGCGTTTCATGGCGGGCAAGGGAAAAACTTACCAGGGATAAAGTTATGCCGAGAGATACTCGATATCTGTACTCGCGCGGGTTCGTTGCATTGCGCAGCGAAGCCGATGGGAAACCGCCCCCCTGGACTTTCTGTCTAAAACGCCATCATTCCGGCACGGGAAAATTACATTTCAATGGTTGTCGCCCGGCATGGGTTCCGACGAGGCATTCCGAACTAAAGCGCCGCTCTCCATTAGCCTTTCCAAATGTGACCCGGAGACAAAGCAAACCTCCACGGCACTGCGCCAGCACTCATCACGATCCATGAAACAATTCACACCAGCACCAGCAAGCCGCTCACATCTTTCAAACATCCCAACACCCATGCGCAAAGTCTTTGTTCGTCGTTCAACATGCGCTGGAAGTGTGTGCGCAATCGGAGCTTCTCTCACCTTTTTCCTGCTCGCCGCTCCACAAGTGCAGGCACAGTTCACTCTAAGCGGTACCAACTACACCCAGAGCTTTGACAGCGTCGGGACGGGCCTGCCCACGGGATGGGATGTGCGGACAGGCGCAACCGCCACGGCCTTGGGAACTGCGGCGACGTTCATTACGACTCAGGCATTGTGGAGCGCCACAACCGGACAATTTGCCAACTTTGCCTCTGCAGACGGACTGACATCCACGGCGACTACTGCCCAGCAAAACGCCTCAACGGATCGGGTGATCGGTCTTCGCCAAACGGGTACTTTTGGCGATCCCGGTGCGGCGGTTGACTTCAACTTCAACGCGTCATCTGCGATCTTTTCCGGCGCTGGCACCGCTTTGTCTTTCAGCCTGCAAATGCTGAGCGTCCAAACCCGTTCCACCACTTTCTCCATCCAGTATGGAGTGGGTGTGTCGCCGTCTGCCTGGACGACACTGGGTACGTACTCTGACCCGGCCACCTTCGGCTCAACTCCTTTCACCTTCACTGGCACGCAGCTTTCCGCCTTGAGCGGCCAGTCGAATGCCTGGCTGCGTGTGGTGGCTCTCAGTGCATCCACGGGCAGCGGAAGTCGCGACACCATCGGTCTGGATGACCTTAGTTTCACTTATACGGCGGTGGTTGTGGCGGATAACATCTACTTCGATATTAACGGCACCACCAGCGGTAGCGGGAACCCTGCATCTAGTTATAATTTTTCAGGCGCTACTTGGAACTCCGCCGCCGATGGAACAGCCGCACCGGGTACTTTCACGGATGGGAAGACGGCGACCTTCGCCGCGGGCACGGATGGGACGGGAACTTATACCGTGAAGGTGGATACGGCTGTGACGACCAACGGGCTCAGTTTTGAAGAGGGAACCGTGACGCTCGATCATGCTGCGGGTGGGGCGCTGACGCTGACCGGCGCGAGCATCAATGTGGCCAGCGGCGCGGCGGCAGTCATCTCGGAAGCAGTGGGAGGCACCGTCGGTCTTACCAAGGACGGGGCCGGACTGCTCACACTGAGTGGTGCGAACGGATATACCGGGACGACGACGATCAACGCGGGCACCCTTTCGATCAGCAGCGATGGCAACCTCGGAAATACGTCTAACGGCATCGCGCTCGGAGGCGGCGCGCTTCAGGCAACGGTGGATATTTCTCTCGCCGCCACGCGCACCTTGAACGGCAGCGGCAGCCTTGATGTTGCTCCCACCAAGACGCTGACTTTCAACGGCACCGTCGGCGCGACCACGCCCGGCGCACTCACCTTTTCCAATACTGGAACGACCGTGTTTGCGAATGCGACGACCAACGCGGCCACATCGCTAACCTTCAGCGCCGCCGGCACCTTCAATGTCACCGGAGCGGCGCTAAGTCTGCCGGGAAACATCACAACCACCCACGCTTCGGGAACGGCAACGGTGAGCGGCAATATCAACTTTGGCAGCGGAACCCGCAACGTAACCGTGGGCGATGGCAGTGCGGCGACAGACCTGCTTCTTTCGGCAAACCTGAGCGGAGCATCGGTGCTCGTGAAGCTAGGCGCAGGCACGCTTGCGCTGACCGGCAATAATTCGGGGCTAACTGGAACTGGCACCATTCCCGCATCCATCCGGCAGGGGGCGGCGGCAGTAGCTCCGACCACGGGCGGGACGATCAGCGTGAACAATGCGAACGCACTCGGGACCGGCCAGCTTCAACTCAACGGCGGCACGCTGCGCAATGACAGCGGCGCGGCGCTCGTCTTTACCAATACCAATGGCATCTCCACCGGAGCGCAGGATCATACGAACACGCCCGGCGGCCTGATCTTCGCCGGCAACAACGGGAGCGCATCGCTGGAGTTCACCGGACAAATCCAGCTCTTCAAAGCCACGGGTGGAAACTACCAGCATTACCTGACTGCAAACACCCCCACGACCTTCAGCGGTGCGTGGATCGCATCGACTGGAAGCGGAACTTCGACCGGGGTAACTATCGCGGGCAGCAGTTCGCTGACACTTTCCGGTGGCACCGCGAATACCTTCGCGGAGCCAGTGACTATAGCAGGCACGGCGACACTCATCGCGGCCAAAACCGGAGCACTTGGCGCAAATACAGCCATTACCATCAACACCGGCGGCACGCTGCTGCTCAGTGGCGCGAGCACTAATAAGATCAACGATAGTTCAGCCGTAACTCTGGCCGGAGGCGCGATCAAGGCGGGCAACAGTCTCACCGAGCAGTTTGGCACGCTGACCCTGACCGCTGACTCGGTCATCGACTTCGGTATTTCCAACCCTGGCAGCACCCTCACCTTCGCGGACAGCTCCGCACTATCCTCCTTCTGGATTTCTGGCAAGGTGCTGAGCATCTGGAACTGGACCGCGGAAGTGGATCATCTCTATTTTGGCTCCAACCCCAGCGGGCTGACTTCCTCGCAGTTAAGCCAGATCACCTTCTATAGCGACGCGGGCAGCACCCTTGCCAATGGCTTCAGCGGCGCGGCGTTCAATGGCTCTCCCTTTGACGGACTGAATGGCGAAATCTCGCCGGTTCCCGAGCCATCGACCGTCGCAGTTGCGATGGGTCTCCTCGGACTTGTGGGATGGCGCGAGCGGCGAAAGTCCTCGCTCGCGCGGCAGGCGACACGGCTGGCAGTGGTCTGAAGGTTAGTAGCGGACGCGCTGGACTCATGACGCGCGCGGGGTAGCTTCCGCGCGCCATTGAACGACGAACCTTCCACCAAACCTGACAGCGACTCGTTCGCTCTCGAATCCGAATCCCAGCCGGGCGTCTGGGGGCGGCTGCTGGCTTGGCTGCGCACTTGGAAGGGCGTGCTCGCGCTGGTTCTCGTCATCGGCGGCGCGGCGTTGCTGCTGAATGCGCGGACGCTTTACGGCTGGGCGAAATCGTGGCGCGCGGAGCGGCTGATCGCGCGTTCCGAGGAAGCAGGGAAGCGCGGGGACGAGGCCGAGGAATTTCGTCTGCTGCGCGAGGCGTTCATCGTCTATCCGGGCAAGCCGCTGACGCTGCGCGCAGTGGCCCGCTACCATGAAAAGCGCGGCGAGAGTGCGGCGATGATGATTTATGAAAAACTCCTCGATACGCAGTCGGCGACCACGGAGGACTCGATCCGCGCGTGCCGCGTCGCCTTGCTCGGAGGCAACGCGGACCTTGCCAAAAAACTGCTCGGCGAGTTGCGCCGGAAGCCGGAAGTGAGTCAGCGCCCGGATGTGCTCGTGCTCGAAGCGCAGCTTCTCGCGCTGGACGGATCGTGGGATGCCGCGCTCGCGGTGGCGAGGAAGGCCGTCGCTCAAAAAACCGATCACGCTGCGGAGGATCTCGTCCTCGCCTCGCTCCTCTCGCGCGCCGCGGATCGCGCACCCGAGGCGCGGCAGATGCGGATGCGCTCCGAGGCGATCGACATTCTCGCGAGTCTCACGGGCCATCCCGAGCAGGCCGGCATCGAGGCCATCGCCACGCTCACCGGGCTGGCGAGGCAGCCGGCGGCGCTCCCGCTGCTGGCCGGGCGCGAAGTCGGCGCGTGGGTGGACGCCGCCGCGCAGCATCCGAAATCCAATCCGCGCTTGCGCATCGCGGCGTGGGATTTGCGGCTCGCCGCAAAGCCTGGTGATTCGGAAAAGATCCTCCGCGAGTTTCTCGAAAAGTGGCGCGGCGCGGCGATGCCAGATCAGTTGGAAGCGGCGCGCTGGCTCAATCAACGCGGCAAACCGGAGATGAGCCTGGAGCTTTCCACACCGCAGCAGGACGCCTCGGCGGACTGGCTGCTCGTGCATCTCGACGCGCTGGCCGCGACCAATCGCTGGGACGCGGTGCTGGAAAAATTGCAAAGCGCGGCGGGCCAGGCGGCGAAACTTCAGGGAACGATGCGCGCGCTTTTCACCATGCGCGCGCGCACCGAATTGAAGCAGACCTTCAATCGCGAAGACGCCTGGCGGGACATCCAAATCCTCGCGCGCAACGAGACCGCGCACGACCAGCTCTACGTCGCGCAATACGCCGAGCACACCGGCGAACGGCCGCAGGCGGCGATCATTTACCGGCGGCTGCTCGATCAGGCGAAGGCGGCATCGACGGCGAACAGCGCGCTGTCGAACGAGGAAAAACTCGCCTGCCACTCCGGCCTCATCCGCGCCATGAACGCGACCGCGCCCGTGGCGGAACTGCTGCCGTTGATGGAAGCCATGAGCGCCGATTTTCCAAACATCGGTGAAGCCGCGAACGATGCGATTTACCTCCGTTTGCTCATCGGCGATTTCAACGAGCAGATGGCGGGGAAGCTGCGTCCCCTGCTTCAACAAAACCCCGCGCTGCTCGCCTACCGCACCACGCTTGCGCTTTACGAACTGCGCGCCGGACACGCCGACGCCGCCGCGAAACTTTACGAGAGATGGCAGATCGATTGGGCGACCGCGCCCGACCGTTTCAAAGCGGTGCGCGTGGCTGTGCTCGATGCCTGCGGTCGCGCCGAAGAGGCGCAGGCTTTGCGCGCCGTGATCGATCCGCTGAATCTGCGACCGGAGGAAAGGGCGCTGTTGAAAAAAACACCGGGGATCTGAGCGGCGTCATGGAGCGGCGTGCGTCCCGCCGCCGAACCAAACCAACCGCGAAGCGCCATCTTTCCCCGCTCGCGTTGCCAGAGATGTTTGCGCTTCGCGGTCGGTTTGGGTCGGCGGCGGGACGCACGCCGCTCCATGACGCTAGTTCCCAATCACACGCAGGCGGATGAAACGCTGCACTGCTCCGCCGCTTGCCTGCGTGTCGCGGCGGGTGATCGTCTCGGTGCCGTCGCCGTTGTTCGCGGGTGAGCCGACGGCGATGGCCGCGCCGAGATTCCATGTGCCGGGAATGGCGGCGGTGTCGGCGAAATTTTGCAGTGTGGCGGCGGCGAGATTGCGGCGGTGGCGGAGCGTCAGATACGGGCCGCTGCCGCTGTGCATTTCGAGCGTGGTGACGATCGCGCCGACGGCATCGGTGGCCAGCGGATTCAGGCCCAGAGCCCATTCCCAGAAGTTTGTGAGGCCGTCGGAGTCAGGGTCCGCGCCGGATGCGCCGTAGTTGGGATTGGCGATTTGCGCAGGCGTGAATTGTTGCGCGAGCCATGTGCTGAACGTGAGCAGCGCCGGCGTGCCGGGCGATGCGCCGACCACACTGGCCTGCCAACTTTGCGGATCGTCGCCGAAAGCAAAGGCATTCCCGCGCTCCAGCGATTTGCCATTTCCCGCGACGACGGGCCACGGCGCGATGTCGTCGTACGTCACGGCGTCCACGTCGATGTAGGGCACGGTGAGTTGGTTGAGCGCGTCGAGATAGGGCACGCCCGGTTTGGTAAGCGCGACCCGTTCGCCGCCGTTGTTCAGCGCGCCGGTGAACGGGCCGTAAATCGCGACCGCGCCGGGGATGCTGTATTTCGCGGCGAAGGTGGCGGGCGCGATCGGCGAGAGCAGGATGATCTGGCGCGGCTGGAGTGTGAGCGCGGCGGGCAGGTTGTAGCCGATGCCTTCCACTTTCCACGTATTGGTCGGATTCGCGGGATCGAAAAGCGGGACGGGCTGATCGCCAATGTTGCGCAGCTCGACGAACTCATCGTTCCCGGCGAGCGGCTCCACCATGAGTTCGCTGATGACGACGGGGCCGATCTTCGGACCGGCGTTTGCGCTGCCGAAGGTCTGCGCTTTTTGCGCGGTGAAAAACTCGGCGTTCTGCGAATTGAGATGCCGCCCGAACGATACGCCAGCCTCGGACGCGCCGAACTGCACGACGTGCGCATAGCCGGTGAGCGCGCCGGTCACATCGCCGCTGGAGAGCACGGCCTCGTCGCCATTCGCGCTGAAGGAGAACGCATTCGCGCCGATGTTGAAATCGTTCTCCGAGAAAACAAGGAAGCCGCCGGGCGCGATGATCGTCCCCGCCGGGATGCGGAATTTTTTCGGCGTCGCCACGTCGTCGCTCAGCCACCAGTCGCTCACATCCACGGCGGCAACGTTTGGATTGAAAAGCTCGACGCGATCCGTGGACGGCGAGGAATTCGCGAGCACTTCGTTGATGAGCACGGGCGGCGTCGGCGGCGCGGGATCGTCCGCGCCGGGCGAGCCGCCGCTGTTCGTGGATGCGCGCCAGTTGTTCGCGTTGTTCGGCGAGGGAATGGCGTTCGCATTCACCGGCACGAGCGACGGCCCGCTGCCATCGGGCGCGATGGGCCACGGCGCGGCGTCGAGCCATGAGACGCTGAAGACGGTGCGGTTCGCGGCGTCGCTGAGCGTGAGCGTGTCACCGCTGTTCGCGAGGCTCGTCCCAGCGCCCCATGCGCCGAGCAGCGCGACGGCGGGATACTTCACGGCGAACTGCGCGGCATTCCGCGCGATCACTTTGAACTGCCCCGCGCCGATGCTCGCGCCCGCGGGAAATTCGTACGTGATGCCGGAAGTAAATTTCATCCCGAACAGATTCACGGTCTGCGCGCCCGTGTTTTTGACTTCAATGAATTCGTACTGGTCGCCATCGACCGCGCCGATGTCCGGCGGGTGATACATGATTTCCGTGACGAGCAGCGATGGCACCACGCCCGTGTCGAAAAGCGCCTCGATCATCGGGCTCCACAAGCCGCCGAGGCTGCGCACGCGCGCCTTCACGGTGGCCGGCGCATTGATCGTCACGGACATTCCCGCCGTCCCCTGAATCGCGCCACCTTCCGCGCGCGGGTCGCTTCCGTCGGTGGTGAAATAGACGGTGCCCGAGCCGTTTGGATTCGTGATCGTGAGCGCGAATCCCGGCGCGACATTTCCCCCGAAAGTGCTGAATCCCGGCGCGAGCACCGCGGGCCACAATCCTTCCGCGACGAGATGCGCCTGCACGAAGGTGCCGCCCGCCACGTCATCCGTGTAGCCGTTGAAAAGCACGTTGCGCCGGCTCGGCGTGTTCGTCGCGCCGCTGGTCGTGTAGCGCGTCGGGTCGCCCACGCCGTTCGTCCACGGCGTCACGCGATCGGTGAAAGCCGTGCCATTGAGCAGCGGCGTGAATTCCGTGCGCAGGCTGTTCAGCCGCGCGAGCACGCGCGCCTCGGTGAGCGCGCCGTTGTTGAAGAAATGCTTTTGCAGCCGATCCGCGAAGAGCTGCTTGAACTCCGGGCTCGCGCGCAAAAGCGTGTAGAGAATGCGGATGCCGTACGCCAGTCCATCGCTCGCGGGCGCGTTCGCCACGATGGCTCCCTGCGTGGACACATTGGCGTTCGCGCCGGTGAACATATTGCTGCGCACCGTCAGCCCGAAATCGCCGAACGCGCCCTCCGCATCCCACATGTAGTAGCGATACAGGCCGCTCGCCGACCGCTCGCGCGCGTTGATGAAATTGTTGTGCGGCCAGTCGCCCGTGACGCCGAAAAGATTCGCGATCAGGTAGTCCGCGAAGTTCACCACATCGAGCCGCGTCTTCATCGCCTGCCAGTTCGCGAGCGTGCTCTGCGGGTTGTTGCGGATGAACGTAATCATCTCCTGAAACGCGAGCCCGTCGCCGCTCGCGATCGTCGTCACCGCCATCACATCCCACGAAAGATCGCTGCCGTGCCGCCGCTGGAGAAAGTCCTGCCGGATGTGCTCGCACATGTTGAAGTAGCCTTTGTAAATGCCGTTCACGTAGAGCGTGTTGATGATGCCGACGCTGCCGACCTGGCCGAGATCCTTGTAAAGCCGCCGCATCAGTTCGTCCTCGATGAAGGGGTTCGACGGATCGTTTTTCCCCGCGCGAATCCGCAGGTCGTGGAACTTCGTCACGGGGTCGTCGGGGAAGAGCGGGAAGTCCAGCGGATCGCCGCCAAAGTCGTCGCGGAAGTAAAAATTGAACGACGGCTTTTGCGTGAAATCCGTCGCGCTCCACGCGCCGCTGTTCGGCGTCGCGGAGTTTTGATTCGTGAGTTTGTAGCGCGGGCGAGCGTGGCCGCTGCCCGAGATTCGCATTCCGAATTCCTTGTTCAGCGGCGTGCGCGCGTCGGGGTAGAGCAGTTCCATCATCGCGGGCCGTTCGAGAAAACGTCCGCGGTGGAGCGCATTGTCGTACGCCGCGAGATCGGCCGCGGTCTGCGCGGCGGAAGTGGTCTGCGTCCAGACGCTGTTGAACGTCACGGGCTGCGGCGCGACCAGCGCGGTATATGCGCCGCCGCTGATCGCCATGATGCCGAATGGCCGGTAAAGCGCGCGCTGCTGATCGCCCGCGATGCAGAGCGCGGGGACGCTGCGGCGGCTCGTGGGTTCGTTGATGAGATACGTGCGCGTCGCGGTGGCCGAGGGCGTCATCCCGCTTTTGAAAGCACGCGCGCGGACGGCGCCCGATGTCGTCACCGAAAAGGCGGACGAGTACTGCGTGCCGGTCGTCTCGGTCGGCTCGGTGCCATCGGTCGTGTAGCGGATCGTCGCGCCTGCGGTGAGCGTCGCGAGCGAGATCGTTTGCGCCGTGGTGTAAAAGCCCGCGGCCACATTGAACGCCGGCTTTTCCACGATGCCGGAGAACGTCGCGCCCGTGTTTGGCGCGAGCGGCGTCGGCGTTCCGAAAAGCGCGTACTGGCCCGCGCCATCGCGCCCGTAGCTTTGCGTCGGCGTGAGCGGCGGCACCGTGATCTGCTGCACCACCGCGC
>JAYVRQ010000755.1:0-2985 GCA_043776145.1 Chthoniobacteraceae bacterium | reverse complement strand
GACCAATCCGCACTGAGCGCACTCCCTGGGACAGCCGGAGGCGTCGTCAGCGTGCCATCCAAGAGCACGTAAATCCACCGCACGGGCATCGGTGCCGGATTGCTCGTGGTGCCCGTCGCCGCACCGGCCGTCGGATCATCCGATTCGCTGACGACCGGCTGGCCGCTGCCACCTTTGTAACCCGGAACGGCGCGCAAATCGAACCCCTGGACACCCGCGCCCAGACCTGTGACGGGGAGCAATGCAAGCGGATCCAGAATCGGGTATGCTGCGAAAAATGACCGCGAAGCTCCCGCGGGTATAATCTTTCCCTTTGAATTCTCAACCAGCACGGGCTGGTTCAAGTCGGTGAAATGCGCGGGCTGGCCGGGCCATGTCGCGGGAACTTCATTCGCGAGTTTGCTGCTCACGCTCCATACGGTGCCCGGCCCCGAGACCATCGTGTCGGACGAATACAGTTTGAAGATTCGTCCCGCGCCGCCCGTATCCCTGTACGTGCGGATGATGCCCGGTTGCGTCGAATACGTCAGCCGCGCACCGCCGCCTTTCACCGCCGGGGATGCCGGCGGGATTTCCCAGCTTCGCGTGCCGTCGGCGATCTGGCCCATCACGACATTTGTCACGACATCCGCGAGCTGCTTCACAGCGATGCCCGACTCGTACACGCCGGACTCGCGACGGGCGGAAGTGGCGCTCGCGAAGAATCCCACAATGGTCGCCGAGATCAGCACGATGAAGCTGAGCGCCAAAATGAGCGCCACTGCCCTGCGTCTGCCGGGCCGCACGTTTCCGTTCAATTGATTTGTTCGCGGCTCCATTTTGCGGCGCGGATGTGTACGTTCGTGGTGAATATCCGGTATCGGACTCCCTTCGCGACGAGCGTCGCCTCCAGAGTTGCCATGTCCTCCGAGAGTTTCCGGGTATCGGCAAAAAGTTTCCCTTTCACGATCTCGAAGACATCCGCCTTCGTGGAATCGAGCGAGAGCTTGTCTGCGGACTTTTCATCGATCGCGACCATCGTGAGCTGCACGACTGGCGGGAGCTGGCTCCTCGGATTGAGCTGCGGGTTTGCATTCATCCCAGTCGAGTCGTAGCTGAAGAGTGGCGCGAGCGGAGAGTGCGTGGCACCGGACTGCAGCGGCGATTCCTCCGCCTTCGCGAGACGCGGCGTGATGATGAGCGCGATCACATTTTCCGCAATCACACGCTTGAGCGCGGCAAAGCCGTTCACGTCCGCCGTGAACCACGCCTTTGTCGTATTCCCTGCATTCCCGTTTGTGAACTGATAGACGCTGAAATTCTCCGTGGGCTGCGAAAACTCCATCAGGCGGAAACGCCACCGCGGAGGCACCATCGCGGTGGTGATAAAGGGGGGCCGCTGATCCGTGTCGTCGGCGAATTCCGTGAAATATCCGACGGTGTTCAGCGCATTCGCGAGGCCGCTGTTGTTCACGTCGCCGGTGATGCCGAGCGGCGCATTGAAAAAAATGCCGTGCGTGATGCGCGTCGCGCCGCCGCTGGTTCCGAGCAGAGCCGGCGCGCTGCCGGAGATGAACCGCAGCTCGCTCCGCCGCTCGTACCGTGTCGGCTTCGTCGCATTGTCGTAATCCCAATAGGTGTTCAGCGTCGCCTGCGAGAGACGGCTGCCCAGCCTTTCAAATCCGGTCCGCGCGCCGCGGAACTGCTCCACCTTCGCCGACGTGTTCAGCCATATCCGCGCCGTCTGATCGGTCACCAGGATCAGCATGGCCAGCATCGTCACGATGATCGCCGCAGACACGAGCACCTCGGTAAGAGTGAAGGCCGCGCCCTTCCTTTGGCTGCACAGACTCATGGCAGACGGTATCCATTCCTCGCGACGATGGCTGAGTAAGTGCGGACAGGCACCGCAGCCTTTGCCGCGAGCGAAGGGCTGAGGAGAAAGCTCTCCGAATCCACCAACGGCGCAAGCTGGCGCGCACCACCCGTGCCTGCGACCTGGATGGTGAGAAAAGTCACGCCGCGCGGATTGAAACGCGGGGCTGAGGAGCCGGGCAGCGAAGTCGCGAAATCATCCGAGTGGTTCCCCGGATCCGGATCGCCCGGCAGCGAGCCGCGCACGCGGACGGAGTACAGGATGGACTGCGCTTCCAACGCCGTCGGCGCCTCCGGATTCACCGTCTTCACTTCCGTGCCCTGATTGTCAAAATGCCGCAGCGGCAGTCGGTAAAACTGCGCCCCGCGCCCGCCCGTCTGGACCTTGCTCCCGAGAAGCGTATCAAAATCCGTCTCTTGCGCATCGGCCACCACGCGCTGAAAAATCTCCCCCGCAGTCTGCGCGTCCATCGCCGCGCGGAAATTGTTTAGCCCGGCGGGCAGCAGGCCCATCAGCGCGACCAGCGCGATTGCAGCGATCGCGAGAGCGACCGATACCTCCACCAGGGTGAATCCCGAAGAACGGGAAACACGGACACGGCGATGGAGGGAATGCTGCATGGCGAAGGATTTCCGTCCGCAATGGCTAATGCCTGCCCCCCTCATTGCAAAGGCATTTGCGGGTACATCACGGAACGTTCACAAGCTCCCAGAGACACGCTTTCCTGCTCGACAGTCATGGCCCGCGCGCTGGATCAAGCACGCATGGATCTCCTTTCCATCGTCCACCTCAAGCGCGCGGCCGCGGACAGCCGCATCGAGGCCCGCGTGCATGCGCAGATCGATTCCCTCACGCGCAAGGATACGCGCGAGGGCAAGCCATTCTATACGGTGATCCTCGCGGATGCGGGCGCGAAGCTGACACTGCGCGCATGGAGCGATGCGCCGGCGTTTGAGTCCTGCGAACGCCTGAAGGTCGGCGACTTTGTGGAGGCTTCCGGCGAGTTCATGGCAAACCCCGGCTTCGGGCTCGATGCAAAGCGGTGGGCCATCCGCGAACTGCAGCCCGCCGAACTCGCGGAACTGCTGGAAGGCCCGAGCGATATTCGCGGGAAGCAGGCCGACGACTAC
>JAYVRQ010000754.1:0-10118 GCA_043776145.1 Chthoniobacteraceae bacterium | reverse complement strand
GCACTTCAGTGCTGGGAAATGGACGCGAAAAGGAAACAAGTCCCGCAGGGACGGCAGAATCTCTTGCCTCGCAGCTTTTCTTTCGTCCCTGCGGGACTATTTCCCGCTTTTCGCACGAAGCCCCAGCACTGAAGTGCTGGGCTATTTTCGGAAACAACCCTGTTTTGCACGCGCAGGACTTTTTACACAGTCTCTTAGAGTGTGTACCGAAAGTCCTGTCTCGGGGACGGGAGCGCGGGCATGGAACGCAGAGGCGCGGAGGAAATGAGGGAGATACGCAGAGGAGTTTCTCTTTTCCCTCTGCGAAACTCTCATCTCACCTCCGCGCCTCTGCGTTAAAATCGGACTTTCGATACACACTCTTAGTGAAGCGGGCACTCCTGTCCGCAGGTTGGCCTTACGAACAGGAGTATCCGCTTCACGGCCCGCGCATGCACCACTTTTGCGAGACTCAATAATAAAAGCCTGTGGGGCGCCTCTGAATACCTCGAATTTCAGGCGGAGAGCCTGCGTGACATCTTCATTTTCAACGATGTGATTTTCATCCGAACAGGTTTCCAGAGGCGCCCTGTGTGATTTAATGCTTGCGCTTCTTTCCGATTTCGTGCCTTTTACATGTCGTTACTCCCAAAACGCAGACCACCCTCAAAGTCTGAACCCCAGCGGCCCCATCCTTCCCTCGCGATGAAAATTCCTCTCTCGCCTCTCGCCTCTCGCCTAATAGGAGCAGCATCCCATTCCTGCAACGACTGAGGAGCCGCCTCCGACACGCATGGTCGCTGCACTTCTGCCTTATCCTCGCTCTGCTCCTGCTCCCGGCGACTCGCCTCGCCTACGCGGACGGTGAACCTTGCGAGCCATGTTCGTGTGCCAACGTCGGTGCCGGCTGTGGCTGCGCCGACTCCGCCAGCTGCACTGATGGCAGTTGCGTCCCACCTCCTTGCGCCTGCGGCGGCAGCGCGTGTGTCTGCGCCGATGCCACCGTCTGCAACGGCGATCCGGCCAACTGCGTTCCGCCATCCTGCGCCTGCGGTGGCAGCGCATGTGCCTGCGCCGATCCCTCAGTCTGCAATGGCGATCCGGTTAACTGCGTCCCGCCGCCCTGCACCTGCACCGGCAGCGCATGTGTCTGCGCCGATGCCTCCGTTTGCAACGGCGATTCTGTCAGTTGCGACCCACCCCCTTGCGAATGCGGCGGTGATGCCTGCACTTGCTCCGATGCCTCAGTCTGCGGTGGCGATGCGAGCTATTGCACGAGCTACGCGTGCAGTTGCAGTGTCATGATCGATGTTGGTCCGTGCAGTTGCACGGCTGAAAGTAATTGTGGAAATCTAACTGACATCGAACTGTGCATCGTCAAGGCTGATTTTCCGGTTCAAATTCTGAGCAGTATGGACAATCATGAACTTAATGAACTGGAAATCTTGGGAGAAAAGATTCAGCTGGGCGAAGAAAGTGGCGGTGTTGGCATGCCGGCCCGACATGTCTTACTCTACCACCTTACGGTTGATCCGCAGGGCCAAAATCTTCCTCAACCTGCTGCTGAGTCCAAGACGATAACATACACTCTCCAGTTTATGGACGTCGCATACTACGCAAACGACCCAAGCCAGGCTGTTCTAGTTGACACTCTATCGACAGGCGTAATCTTTACCGTTACGAATCCGAAATTCCCTGTCATAAATGAGATCGATGTTTCACTTGACTGTTCCGGAACTATGTATTGTGGCTTTTGGGTGATAGGATTGCAGGCAATTGTAGAAAAATCTAAAATCGACCCAAACGGGCCAAACATGAATGCGTTATTCAACTGTAATCTTGGAGCGGCTCTGGCAAACGCCCAATCCCAGGAAAATGTAATTCCTCACAATGTCGGGGTTTTCATTGTTGACGAAACTATGCAAATGCCAGGTGCTATCGAATTCGAGGGAATGGAATACGCTGCCGATCCAGGGATCTTAACATTGCAGGAGCCACTTTTAGACGGAGAAATGCAAGAATTTCAACGGTGAAATGGAAGCGAGGGAAAAACGACAATCACATTTGTGCATAACAAGCTATCAACCATGAAATTTGGAAACAGAAAGCTGCTGGCAGTCGCAATTGGCAGCTTAATAACGTCGAGTGCCATTTATGTGACCTTCTTGAAGTGGCAATATCAGAAAAATGCAGTCGATTCTAGTCGCGCGGACGAACCGGGTACTGTGAAGGCTGCGGTTCCTGAGAGCCAACCGGAAGCAAAGCAATCTGTGAGGAACGCTGATGTTGTCATCCCTCCTGACCTGTCTGAACAAATTGCCCGTCTCTCATCGAATGAAAAGCTAGGAAATCAAATCCTGGCAAAGGCTCTGGTAATTGCCTGGGTTGACCCCATCGCTGGAATTGACTATTTGAGACACGAGTTGCCCAGACTGGAGCAAAATAAATACATAGAAGCGCTGCTAGTAGAAATCTGTTCACGCCGTTTCACTGATTTTGAAAAGTTGGCGAGTTATTTAGATAATCCGATTTCAAAGAGCCGCATCATCGGTTTGTCAATGGAACATTGGGCAAATTCTGATCCAATATATCTTGGAAAATATTCGATGGAGGCATTGGACGGCGCCACAAAGCGGATTGGCCTTGCAAAGGCGATACGATCGCTTTCAAACACCGCAAGAACCGATGAAGCCCTGCGGTTCCTGCGTGAACTGCCCTTGTCCCGGGAAAGAACATCCGCGCTGAGTACCATCGCCGTGGAATGGACCAAAAAAGATGTTAGCGCTGCATTGAATTGGGCTGGTACGCTAGAAAATGAAGGCGAGAAGAAGGCAGCCATTTCTAGAGTTGTAGGTAATGCTTCGACGAATCTAGATCCCGAGAAAATTGTAGCCTTCGCCAATGAGGCATCAGATGAGTTTTCGCGCAGGCTCTGGGTTTCGGCCGCGACTTCGGCGATAATGAAGCAGGATATCGAGCGAGCTAAGCAATGGGCGGAGGAATTACCGGCGGGGTATCGCGACAACGCAAAGGCCAAGGTGGCGGGCAGGCTTGCGGTTGATTCGCCTGAAGGTGCTGCGGAGTATGCCGCCGGGATTGGCGATCCAAACAGCCGAGCGCAATCGGTTGATATGATGCTATTGTCAATTGGCCCTGATCTGGAAAAAATTCGGAATTGGTTTGACGCGCTGCCTTCAGATTTACAGGAGCGCGCAGCCAGTGGCGCAGTAGTTAGATTGTTTCAACGCAATTCACGTTTTGGGGTCCAGTGGGCAGATTCGCTGCCGCAAGGTGCGGCGAAGGATAGGGCTAACTTTAATCTCGTATCCTTATTCAACAATTCGGACACAGCCAGAGTAACCGCAGCGTCGCAAATCGTTGATCCCGTCCTCCGGAATTACGCCAAAAAGACGATAGCCGATGCCAAGCGTGCTGTCGGCACCAAGCCGTGACGTCAAAAGAGTTTTTTCACATCGTTAGCTATTCCAAACTGAGCAAAAAATGACACCGCCACTGGAATGGGAAATGACAGTGCCCGGCAAGTTTTTGACACACCTATGGCTGATCCTACTTTAACGTCTGCGATTACCCAATCCCACATCGCCGTGCTGGGAAGGGCGATTGATCGTCGTCTGGCCAATCCCTGGCGCTGCAAGCTGTGGAGTGTGGCGATGGTGGCCGGGATGCTGTGGTTCGCGGCGAGCCGGGGGCAGGTCGCGGTGCTGCCGTGGGCGGCGGGGGTAGTGGTGCTGCTGGCGCTGGTGGATGCGGGGGAGGTGGCGCTGGCGCGGGTCGGCACGGATGCGTACCACCGGTTCATGCGCAAGCTGCCGCTGAACGGGGGCAATGGGGTGAAGGCGGAGGAGTTTCTGCTGCCGGCACCGCAGCTCGGGTGGTGCGACGCGGGGCATTTGCTCAGGGCGCTGGCTTCGCTTTCGGTGTGGCCGTTTTACGGGGCGCTGCTGGCATTCGTGATTGCCTTCCATGTGCAGACTTCGCCACCGCGCCCTGCCGGCGTGGCGGCAAAGGCGGGCGGGTGCTGCTCTCCCTCCACCGCCACCGTGGCGGCGGTGAAGAGCACCGCACCCGCAAAGGCCGGCGGGTGCTGTTCCCCTGCCTCCCCCGCCGCTGGTGGCGGGTGCGGCAAGGCCGGGGGCTGTGGCAGTGGCGGCTGCGGGGCGAGTGCAGGCAAGGCTTGCGGCTGTAGCAGCGGTACCGCGACGAGGGCTGCGACCCCGGCCAATGCGCGGGCCGGGCTGCCGGGTGGCACGGGCACGCAGACCGTGTACAGGGTGGCGCAACCTGCGAATGGGGTGACGCCGGTGCCGAACCGGGCAGGGCAACTGCCGAATCCATCGGCGCAACCCGCGGGCACTGCGAGCCAGCCGGGAAGCATTCCGCCAATTCCGCCGCTGAACCCCGCGCCTGTGCAACCCGCGGTGGTCGCCCCATTGCCGCCAAGCGTTCCTATCCCACCAACCAACACTCCACCGCAAGAAGCGCCGCCGGACAAACAGCCGCCGGGGAACTGAGTCTGAAAAAAGTCGAGGAGAAACAAGGGATGGCCAGATTATTGAGCGTTCGCCGCCGGATGTAAGCGCGACGTATGATACCATTTCGGAAGCCGTCGCGCAGTGGGTGGAGAGCGGACGCGTCGAATTTGGCATCGTCCAGCTCCCGACCTCGGGCGGCAGCTTCGACGAGCATCTCCTCTTCACCGAACCCTTCATCGCCCTCGTTACGAAAAGCCACGCCGCCGCGAAGCAGCGCCGCATCACCCTCGCGAAACTCGCGCACGAGCCGTTCGTATTTTACAAAGGCCGCGCTCGTGACACCGCACTCGCCGCGTGTCGCGCCGCCGGATTCGAGCCGCGCATCGCGTGCGAGAGCAGCGAGCTGGAGACCATCCGCTCCCTCGTCGCCGCCGGCCTCGGCGTGGCCATCCTCCCGCAGCTCGCGACGCGGCAGAACACCGCGAACTGCATCGCCGTCCGCCTGCATGGCAAATCCATCGGGCGCAAGGTCGCGGTGATCAGTCGGGCCGGGCACGCGGCGTCACCGGGTGCCGCCGTGTTTCGCAAGTTGCTGGCAGCCCCGCCGTCGAAATCGGGACGTACGCTCCGAAACAGATCAGACGCCGGGCTGCCGCTTCACAAAATTCCTGAAGGCTGCGCCATGCGATTCCGCGCTACTCCGCCGCATTTGTCCACACGGCCCAGAATACGGTGTCGGTGCGCTAGCCAAAATATTTGTCCACGATCCCGCCGAGGTAGTGATCATCCATCGGCGTCTCCAGCGCCATGCGGTGCAGCGCGCCCGCGCTGAAGCGCCGCAGCGTGCCGCCGATGTCCTTCACCTTTTTGTCCGCGGCCTCCGCGCGCGGCCTCCACGGGTCGTAGTGGCCGACGTAGATCGCCGCGCCTTTTTCCACCGCGCCGCGATGCACGGCGACGACCTCGTATTTCAGGATGGTCGCGTAGTGATAAAGCTCGCGCTGAATGATCGCGCCCTCGGGAACTTCGGCGAGCCGCGCAGTGACCTCGACGGTGCCGCGCGACTGTACCGCCGCGTCCGCGCCTGGACTGGATGCCTCCTTGCACCCGGCGGCGAGGAACGCGACGGCGAGGCAGGCGAGGGTCGCAAGTTTCATCGGGGAAAAATTCTCAGCGAGCACCGGCGGGCCGTTCGCTGAAAGTCCAGCACGGCTCCCAGCCTGCGGGTAGCGTGAGCACGGGGGCGCGCTTTGCCTCCGGGTGCAGCCTGCGCAGCGCGGCGCTGTCGCCGCCGATGATTGGTGCGTCGGCGATGCGCATGAGCGCCATCGGTGCGCCGCTGTGCTCGGGGTCGCCGTCCTCCTGCACGTTGCCGGTGAAGAGCACATATTTCCCGTCCGGCGAGACGTGTCCGCCGTAGATGTGGCGTCCGTCCTCGGCATAGACGAGGCGCGGATTTTTTCCGTCGGCGTCGGCCATCCAGAGTTGCGTCCAGCCTCGCGAGCCGAGCGCGAGGTCGGACGGATGGCGGTTCGAGAAAATCATCCGTCGGCTGTCGGGAAACCAGTCGGGCGTGAAGTTATCAATCGCGCTCACCGCGTTCGCCTCGCCGGTCGCGGCGTTCATGCGGGCGACGCTCCAGCCGGTGCCGAAGCTGTTCGACACGCCGCTGAGCCACTGGCCATCGGGCGACCAGGTGAGCTGCTGGAAGAAGCCGTTGCGCTTCAGCGTGCGCGTCACTTTTCCGCTCGCGGCATCCGCGAAATGCACGCCCTTCACGTCGAGGCACGCGAACGAATTGCCGTCCGGACTCCAGCTCGCCCACGGCAGGTCGCCCTCGCCGCCGAGCGCCTTCGCACCGGTGCCGTCGCTGTTTGCCACGACGGGCACGCCCTGCCGACCGTGGTCGTTGCCGGAGACGGTCTCGCTCCGCGCGAGCCGCCGCCAGAGCAGCCGCGAGCCGTCGCGCGAGAAAAGCGGATACGCCTCGTTCGCATCGGGCGTGTTCGTGATGTTGCGCCGCTGCGAGCCGTCGGGGCGCATGAGGAACAAATCCCAGTCACCCTTTTCCGACCTCGCGGGAAAAACAATCCAGCCCTTCGTCCGCACCTCGGCGGCGAGGCGATCCGTGTCGGATTGCGCCAGCAGTCCGCCCGGAAAAAATACGAGACTCACCAACAGCACGAGGAGGATTTCCACCGAAATTTTCCCGGACAAAACCCTGCCGCCGGACGGTGGCGCGACGGTGACAGCGGCGGAAGACGGGATGGCGGGAATCATGTGGCGCGTGGATTCTTTCATCTGCAAAACGGGCGTGTCACGCAACCGAGTTTCCGCGGGACCGCCGGACGCGCGGGCGCGGCGCTCCCGTTACCCGCGGATTTGCCGCGTGATGCTGGCGTCGGAAATTTTGTCATCCGCCGCGAGCAGCAGCGCCTTGCTGATCACGAGCGAGAGCACGCTGTCTCCCTCGAAGGGCAGGAAGATGCTGCCCGGCGCGGCCTTCCCACGCGAGGCGACGATGCAGAGATACTGGTCGTTCGGCCACATGAGGATGTTCCCGCTGCCGAGGTGGATTTTGTAAGTGCGAAGCCTGCCGCGCACGACGAGGAACTTTTCCTCGAACGAACACTGCGCGGCGATCTTCAGCTTCGGCACGAGGCGCTCCAGCACTTCGCGGCGCGTCTTCGCCGTCGCGGAAAGATCGCCAAATGCGAAGTGCTGCCACTGCGCACCGTATTGCTCTCGCTGCCCGCCCTCGCGCCACGCGGGATCGTTGCCCACGCTCGCCACGCCGACGAACAAATCCACGTCGCGCATGATTTCGGAGAAGACGAGCGGCGGCATATCCGCGAGGCGCAGCGGTTCATCGGTCGCCTGCTGGCCGTAGCCCGGCGTGTATCCGCCGCCGCCAGCGTGCGCGGTGAGCTGCGCGGATTCGGCGCGGTAGAAGCGCACCTGATCCGTCGCGACGTGGTGGAAAGTGCCCGTCTCGTTCGTGTCCGTGCCGTACTCGTCGCCCGCGCCCTCGATCCAGAATTCCGCGCGCAGCTCCCACGCCGGCAGTGTGCGCGACGCGGGCGGATACGCGTCGTCCACCATCAGCCGCAGCTTGTTCTTCCACCCGCGCGCGGCGCACAGCGCGTTGAACTGATGCTGCCGCAGCAGGTGCGCGGCGAAGCGGTTCGAGTAGGTCACCGTCTCCGCCTCGGCGGGCGTGAGCAGGTAGATCTTGCGGTGCGCCTGCTTGAACGGCTGGCGGATTTGCCGTTCCTCCAAAAACACGCGCCAGCCGAGCGCCACATCCGGCGGCTGGTCGAGCGGATGCCACAGCGTCACGCGCGTCTGCGCATTGAGCGAGACGGGTGCGCCGGAGCGATCAACGAGTTTGCCATCGAGCCACACGCCGGCCGTTGTCGTGCCGCGCGTGGTGAAATTCCAAATCAGCCGCCGCGCGAGCGCGCCGACGAGCGGGTGTTCGAGATACCGCTCCAGCCGCTCCGCCTGCGCGGGCAGCATCTTCTCGATGTCCTTCTTCGCCGCCGCGAATTCCTTCAGCTCGTCCTTGCACTGCACCTTCACCACCGCGGGCAGCGCCTTCCGCTCCTTCCCATCCGCTCCGCGGAAAATGATCGCCACCTCGCGGCTGTCCACGATGCGCAGTTCGGCGGGGCAATCGCCCATCGCCTCGACCGCGCGCCCGACTTCCGTCAGCCCGTAGGCCGGCACGCTCATCTCCTCGAGTTCATCGCGCGGGATGCCGGATTTTTCCGCGCAAGCCGGGAGCGCTTTCTCGATGGCGATCTGTGCGGTGCCAAATTTCACTTTCACCTTCAGCACCGCGAGCTGCCCCACCGCATCCAGCCTGCCTCACGCTGGCTCGTGCTCGGTGAGATACAGTGTACGCGCCTCTTTGCCACCTTGCGTCTCTTCGATCTCCTCCACACAGGAGAAATGATAACGGTTTTCTAATTTCAGGCCGGCAAGACTCGGGCCGCCTGGTTTGATCTTCCCTGAGACGTCATTGTCACCGACGGCGAGACGCCACGAACCGTTGTCCACGTCCGCTTTTTTCAGCAAACCCACAAGTTCCACTGGTTCAGAGCCGAGGTTAGAGACTCCTGAAAGCAATTCAACAATTGGACTGGCTTCAGATTCCGCAACACCCTGCCCACGTGGTTCCGCAAAGTTCGGTTGAGCCCATGAGTAGCGAAGTCCGCTCTTGGTCTCCACGAGAAATCGGAGAAGGCGCAGATACGCCGCAGCAAAATGGCCGCGGTGCTCTTTTACTATTGCGAGTGTTCGTGACGGATCGCTGACGTGAGCAAAGAGTTCGTCAACGCGCTGCAATGCGCGGCTCAATTCACTCTGACCAAGCAGATCGGGCGCTTGTGCCGCCTCCAGCATCACACGAAACGAGCCCGCAGCAGCAGGAACCACTACGTCCATCAAGTGCGCGTCAGACCGATCAATGCTTCGTCGGGTTTCTAGCGGAAGCGCGCGCAGCGCCCATCCATAGGCGTGCTTGAGCAACGTCTGGATGTGCCCCAGCAGCGCAGTCAGTGTGCCGACACGGATTCGATGCTCGGCTGCGGCCTCTGGAGGATCCACTGCCACCTCGAGCACAAGATTATTCCGTGCTCGCGCTTCGCGAACCGTTTCTGCGTCTGATGCTCGGTCATGGAGGACGAACCCTGACTCTGGCAGTTCACTAAATTTGGAAAGCGGGCTGGACTGTTCGTCGGTTGTCAGGCGTTCAGCGGGATCAATTCCAAATCTCGCAATGAACCAAGTCTCTTCCGCACGTTCCAACAGCAGAGCTCGGAGATCGAGGGTTCCAATGCGAAATTGCCGTAACCGTTCCGGCTCGACGCCAGCAATGAGATACCGCTCGCGTCCGTCGGACGGCGTTATCGTCACCCCGATGTAATGTCCACCGATTGCATCCCGTGCCTCGAAGACCTGCGGGCCGTCGTAATAGTAGAGTGTGGCAGTGTGGCGGATAGCCTTCATTTAGCCTCCACTGCACAGTGAGCCAGAATATCGAATGTCGCCAGTGGCCACCATGTATGATGGGACGGCTCAAACGTTTGTTGAATGCTGCCTGCACCTGCAATCAGTCTCACGCTGCAAATATTGGCGCTACGAAAGCGAGGCAGGCATCGGGCTTTTTCAGAGTCCTTTCGGTCGGCATGGACAGACAAACCCCGTGCTACGCATTCGGGTATCTTGGGTGGAAATTTTGCATCCGGCCTTTCCTCACGCTGAGATCGGAAATCTCGATCCGTTGCTGGATTCGAGGCGACAAGACGAAAGACGACTTGCTCGTTCATGATCTCGCAAACTTCGGCGGGTGGGCAACCTTCGGGGAGTGGTTCACGATAACTCATCCTGCTCACTTGTGGCCGAAGGCGCGTTGGTTGGCAACGATTCCATCTTCAAATATGTGAACTGCGCATCCGCCGGACCTCGAAGACCTCGTCGAGCGACTCCGCCTGGCGGTCGGCGACGAGGAGGAAGAAGCCGTTGCGCTCGAAAGCTTCGCAGGCGCGGGCGAACTGCTGCTCCCAGTCAATCGCGCGGCGCTCCTTCATCCGCCAGCCGTTGAGCGCACGCTCGGCGTCGGTGGGCTGGACGAGGCCGTGG
>JAYVRQ010000753.1:0-10120 GCA_043776145.1 Chthoniobacteraceae bacterium | reverse complement strand
TTTACCAAGACCGGCTGCGGCTCATGCGGCCCTCCGCATGAGCCACAATTTACCGCACAACCGGCGAATCTGCCGCACGCACCCAAGGAACGGTGGTTTCCCAACCACCGACCCCCACTCCCGCGCAGCGGCACTTTTTCCCCCGTGCGCGCAAAATGAAGTGCCGCTGCGCGGAGCCGTGGATGCGGTGGTTGGGAAACCACCGTTCCCTGGACTCCGCCCCCTCGTTCCCAAGCTGCGCTTGGGAATGCCCATTGGGCGAAGCTGTGCTTCGCGCGGAAGGGGGGTGTCCGTGGGTGGGAGATAGTGCCGCCCCCGCCACTGCCGATCTCCAACGTTTGGTGCGAAGCATAGCTTCGGGGAAATCGGCATTCCCAAGCACCGCTTGGAAACGAGAATGGCAAATGGCGGGGTCAGTCGCACAAATCCCTTGCCGTTTTCCATCTCAGTCAGACAGGATTCCGAGCACGCCAGCGGTCGGCGGCTGCCACACGAATGATCGCTTGCATCACTAGTTTTGGAAAGCAGTCGCGATCTCAGGCCAGATTCAGTTTGTCATTCCCATGAAACTCCCTGCCCACCTCACCCGTCTCCTCGCTGCGCTGTCGTTTCTCCTCCTCCTCGCCACTTTCTCCCGCGCCGCCGAAGACCGCTACTGGCCATGGGCCGCCGCCCATTTCGGCCACGCCATCGCCTCCGACCCCGCGCAAAAAGCCGCCGTCTGGGGCGAAACCGCCGACCCCGAGCGCGACGGCCTCCCCAATCTCCTCGAATACGCCGCCGACACCGACCCCCTCGCGCGCACCCCGCTCAGCGCCATCTCCACCTACCAGCCCACCCCCGGCCCCGCGCTCACCAGCCATCCCGTCCTCACCGCCTGGCAGCGCACCGACGACCCCGATCTCCGCTTCGTCTGCCAATCCTCCGCCGACCTCACCGCCTGGTTCCCCGCGTTTCCGCTCGATCTCACGCAGCCCATGCCCGCCTACACCGGCTTCACCGCCACCGAGACCGGCACCCCCCGCAGCGCCCTCCGGCAAATGCGTTACCAGGAGCTATCCCCCATCGGCACGCGCCCCGCCGCCTTCCTGCGCCTCTCGGTCATCCGCCGCAATACCGTCGCCACCAGTCCCGGCCTCGAACCCTTCGCCTTCACCAGCCAGCCCGCCATCCGCGCGAGCGCCAACGGCACGCCGAGCGAAGTGCGCTCCAATACCATCACCCTCGCCGGCTTCACCGGCACCCTCACCATCGTCATCCCCGCAGGCGTCACGCTTTTCGTAAATGGCATCGCGCAAACCGGCACCACCGCAGTCGTGAAAGCCGGTGACGCCCTCTGGATGCAGGCCACCGCACCCACGCTCGCCGGCCTTTCGCGCAATTACACCCTCACCATCGGCGGCCTTTCCTCCACCTGGAGCTTCAGCACCGCCAGCCTCGTCGCCGACTCGCACATTTACCCTGAAAGCGGTCAGCCGCCGCCCATCTGGGCCGCGAAATTGCAGTCACTCCCGGTTGTCGCGAGGCGGTAAAGATTTTCGCGCTCTCCACTTTCAAAGCGTGAGGTTTTTGGCGTAGAAGCCCGTTGAAAAGCACCCCAATCTGATGCCACACAAATACAAAATGACCATTTCCCGGCTTACGGTGGATAAGCTGGGAGTGAAGCTCTACGACCGAGTTTCCGCTGTCATTGCCGAGGTAGTGGCGAACAGCTACGACGCGGATGCAACGGAAGTCGTTATCACCGCACCGATGGGATGCCTGCTTGCGCGGAAGTCTGCGGGGAAAGTACAGGATTCAGGATTTACGATCGAGGTCGCCGACAATGGAACCGGAATGCTCAGCGATGCCTCCGTGAACGAAATCAACGACTTTTATCTCAAAGTAGGCGCGGAACGCCGCAATGACAGTCGTCGAGGCGGCTCTTCAAAAAAATACGGGCGAAAGGTGATGGGACGGAAAGGCGTTGGAAAACTCGCTCCCTTCGGAGTCTGCGAACGTGTTGAACTCATCACCTCGGGTGGCAAAGAAGTCGATGGAACCGATGAGCAGGGCAAGAAGGCACGAGGCTACATGATTTCTCACCTTTTTATGGTTCGCAGCAACATGCTGAAGGAAACTGACGAGGCCTATTTCCCCGATGTCGGCCCCTTGGACGGCAAGGTTCGCAAGGAAAAGGGAACATGTGTGAGGATGACCGGATTCGACCATCGTTGGGTGCCGGAAATCGCCGACTTCGAGCGGCAGATGGCACAGCGATTCGGCCTAACGAGCGCACAGTGGGGCATCCTCTTACGTGACTCGCAGAAAATGCCTGACCAGCCCGATTACTCACGAGCGGTCGGCACGTTTGCGGTAGCCGTGAAACCCGGCACAAAGGTTGAATTCCTACGCAAAGAGGGCGCGGCAGTTCAGTCACGGCGGGAGACGGATTTCTCCATCACCACCCCGAACGGCGCAAATCTCAACGGGTTGAAGGCTGGTTTCGACCACGAGAGCGTTTTCCACCCCGTTACAGGCTGGGTTGCCTATTCCGACAAGCCATACAAAGACCAACTGATGGCAGGCATACGGATCTACTGTCGTGGAAAAATCGCAGCACAAACCATGTTGTTCAATCGAGGCGCGGGCTTCACTGGCGAGTTCGATGTTCGTTCATACCTTATCGGCGAAATCCACGCGGACTGGCTGGATGAAGCGGAAGACCTCATCCGAACCGACCGGCAAGACATCCTCTGGTCGCATGATTTAGGACAGGCTTTTGAAAAATGGGGGCAGGACTTGGTCGTAAAAATGGGCCGTGTCACCCGTGAGCCAATGCGCCAGTCAGCGTGGCAAAAGTTTCGCGAGGATTCGAAAATCGAGGAGCGTGTTGAGAAAGAGTTTCCGGGTGAAGAGAACAAAGAAATCCGTGAGCGCGCTCTGGAAATGGCGGAGTCCATCGCGAAGACAGCGCGAGGCGACGAACTTGGCGACGAGGCCACTCGCGAGTCGTTCGTTCAACTGAGCCTTCTTCTCGGGCCGCACATCACGCTGGACCGAAAACTTCGGGAAGCTGCTGAATCTGAGGATCGGCCGATGGCAGTTGTCTCCGCTTTGTTGAGGACAGCGCGCCTCGCGGAGTTGGCTTCGTTCGGACGCATTGCGGATGACCGCGTGCGAGTCATTCAGAACCTCGAACAACTCAAGGACTCGGAGGGAACGGACGAGAGCGATTTTCAAAAGCTGCTCTCCGAAGCGCCGTGGCTCATCAATCCCCAGTGGTCGCCGATAACCGCAAACTTGTCCTTCGAGACACTTCGCAAACAGTTGGTCGTCTTTTGCAAAAAGCACAAAAAGATGGAACTCAATCTGGAGTTGTTCGCCAACTCGAAGAAGCGTGCGGATTTCGTGCTGTCGAGCCATGACAACATGCTCCGCATCGTCGAGATCAAACGACCTGGGCATGCGCTGCAAAATAAGGAGATGGATCGAATCGTGGTATATCACGATCTGCTTCGCGACTTCCTGCGGGAGAACAAAGACTTCCAAAAGCTGTTCCCGAAATTCGAGATAACCTTGGTTTGCGACGCGATAAACCTGAGTGGTTCGCCGGCGGCGGCATTCGACGGCTACATCGAAAAGCGAATTCTGGAGCACATCAACTGGACCGATTTTCTCCTGCGAACTTCGCAAATGCACCAGGCGTTTTTGAAGGAAGCCGAACGACAGAGAAAACTGGCAGCGGAGAGTGCGACATGAGCAAGCCGGTCGCCATAGATTTTTTTGCAGGCTGCGGTGGCTTGTCCCGCGGGCTGAAAATGGCTGGCTACGATGTCAAAGCCGCAGTCGAAATCGACGGAACGGCGGCGGCCACCTATCGGGCGAACCACCCTGACACGACGCTGTTGGAGAAAGACATTTGCGCGGTGACTGCCGAAGAACTTCTTGCCGCCTGCGGCAGTCGCAAGGTTGACCTTTTGGCAGGTTGTGCGCCTTGCCAGGGATTCTGCTCGCTTACGGCAAAAAACAAGAAAGACGACCCGCGCAACATGCTCGTTTTGAAAATGGCTCAGCTCGTCGGGCAAATTCAACCGAGAGCGGTAATGATGGAAAATGTTCCGGGTCTCGAATCTCGTGGCGCTGAAATTTTCAGCGGCTTTCTCGAAGAACTCAGGAGACACGGTTACAACGTAAGACTTAAAGACCAATCACCAGCCTGGCGCGTGTTACAGATGGCGGATTACGGAATCCCACAGTCCCGGCGGCGTCTCTTGCTACTGGCTGGAAAGGGATTCGATATTCCGCTACCGCCGGTTACTCACGCTAAAGCTCCGGCACCGCGCTCTGGCCTGAAAAAATGGAAGACCCTGAGCGAAGTGATTCGCAAAGAAGGCACTCCGGTGACGCTTAGCGAAGCATGGGCAAACGGGGGGCCGCGCAAGTTCCGCTGGCACGTTGTTCGAGACATTCAACCGCAGGTCGCCGCCCGATTGGATGCTGCCGAACCGGGCAAAACGTGGCTGGCAGTGGATGAGGCATTGCGTCCAGCTTGTCATCAAGGCAGCTACAACGGCTTCACGAATGTTTACGGACGTATGGCATGGAGTCAGACGCCCGTGACGATGACGGGTGGTTGTACGACTCCTTGTAAGGGAAGGTTCGGCCATCCAGAAAAAGCTAGGACGACCATTTCTGTCCGCGAAGCCGCTCTTATCCAAACTTTCCCGCGGAGCTATAAATTCGTGACCGACAAGATGGAGGCCGTTTGCGAGATGATTGGCAACGCCGTGCCGCCGATGTTTGCAGAGATTGCCGGTCGTCAAGTTCGCAAAATCGTTTCTGCGCGGGATCAGTAGTTTATAGATTTGTACAGTGGGCCGCTTGCTCTCGCGCACTAAGTCAGAGAGGCACCACTTTTAAGGACACCGTTGCTAGAAGCATCAGCCAGCTCGCCCGCGAATCCGCGCCCGGCTTTGCGCGCTCCTTTTTCTACGACAGCCTCAGCCGGCCTGCGGCCACGGTGGAAAGCCACGGCTACGAACGCTTCGCCGTCTCCCGCGCTTACGATCAATATGGACGGCCCGATGCGATCACTTATCCCACGGGATTTTCCGTGCGGCAGTCCTACACGCCCACCGGCTGGCTGGAATCCGTGAAAAATGGGAGCAGCGTGGGGCCGAACTACTGGACAGCCTTCGCGGTGACTGCGCGCGGGCAGATCACCGGCGAAGCACTCGGCAACGGCGTCTATACCAGCCGCACCTTTGACCCTGAGACGGGCCTCGTGCAATCCATCACGGGCACCTATGGTGCGGGCGGCGATGTGCAGAATGAAGACTTCGTTTTCGACATCATCGGCGACCTCACCCGGCGGCGCGACACGCGGCAGAGCAATTTTTTCGTCGAAACCTTCGGCTACGACAATCTGAACCGGCTCACCGGCGTCACCACCACTGGCACGGCGGGCGTGACGGTGGGTTACGATGCCATCGGCAACGTCTTGTCGCGCACTGACGTGGGCACCTTCAACTACGGCACCGGCGCCGGCCCGCACGCGCTTACTTCGGTGACCAATGCTGGTGCTTTTAACAAAACGTGTACCCACGACCCCAACGGCAACCGCATCGCCGACGGCGGCACGGCCATCGACTACAGTTCGGCCAATCAGCCCGTGCGGATGACGAAGGGCGGCGAAGTGCTGCGCTTTGACTACAGCCCCGGACGCGCGCTCCATCGCCAGACGCTTTTCCACGCCGGCACCGATGGCCTCACGCAGATCGTGCGCGATTACGTGGGCGGCCTCTACGAACGCGAAGTCACCAGCGAAGGTCTCACGCGGCACATCCACTACATCTCCGGCGGCAGCGGCGTCATCGCCATCTACACCGACGAACGCAGCGCCACCGCCAGCGCCCCGCGCCTGCGCTACCTGCACAAGGATCACCTCGGCTCCGTCGATGCCATCACCAATGAAAGCGGCACCGTCCTGGAGCGCCCGAGCTTCGACGCCTGGGGCCGCCGCCGCACCGTCGCCTACACCGGCGGCGCGTGGCAGGTGAGCTACCCCGCCGTGCCGGCCCCCAGCGAAACCCACCGCGGCTTCACCGGCCACGAAATGCTCGACGCCGTGGGCCTCGTCCACATGGGCGGCCGCATCTACGACCCCATCACCGCCCGCTTCCTCAGCCCCGACCCCTTCGTCCAGTCCCCGGACGACATGCAGAATCTCCACCGGTATAGCTATGTGCTGAATAATCCGCTGAGTTATACGGATCCGAGTGGGTTCTTTTTTAAGGGGCTAAGGCATTTCGTGCAAAAGAACTGGAAGACAATTGCAGCGGTTGCCATCGGGGTTGCTACAGGATATGGCTTTGCGGCCCTTGCCGGACAATTGGGTGCCACAGGAACTGTGTTGGCGGCGGCGGGGGGTGCCGGTTTTGGGTTCGGTTCGGCATTCAGCGGAACGCTCTTGGCCGGAGGGTCGGTTGGGGATGCACTCCGAGCAGGATTGCGATCAGGAGTGATTTCCGGTCTCAGTGCAGGGGTAACCGACGCTGTTTCAGCAAAAGGCGTGTTCGACCTGCATGACGTGAAGCCCGGTGACTACGCAAAGATTGCCACGAAAGCACTCGTCCACGGCACTATTCAAGGTGGGGTCGAAGAACTTCGTGGCGGGCAGTTTATTCATGGATTTGCTGCTGGAGCGTTCGCGGGAGCAAGCTCACCTTACATAGAGGCATACGTTCCCTCCGGTTTCAGCACGGCCGCTGCCGCTGCCGTAGGCGGGACCGCCTCAGTCTTGGGTGGTGGAAAATTCGGCAACGGAGCGGTAAGCGGGGCATTTATTTACCTTTTCAATCAAGTTGGAGAATCTCTAAGGGACGAAATAATGTCTTATCCGGCAGCACCAATGGACGGTGCCGCGAATGCTGTCGCGAACATTTTCTTTGAAGCGCGCTACTTTGTTCGCCTAAGTGGGCTATTCGGAGACGAAGCACAGTTCCAAGCGAAGTTCGAGGGGCAGATTCACGACCAGCTTATTATTGCCGGTGCGAAGGCTGCGTTCGCCGGTGGAAAAGTCTATCTAGGCAACGACAACGTTCGAGCTGCGATCAATTCTCTCGTTCTCAACGGGGTCGAACACATTCCGGGTGACAATGCAGTAAAGTTTGGTCTCAAATATGTCGGCAGCAAGGCATTTACTACAGCTATTCGCTTGCCTGGTGCGGGAATTGGAGCGGCGGATGGAAAGTTAAGGTGGAAAATCGAACGTCAATTGAAACCGCCCAACTGAATGACCTCATTGAGCTAGTGCCCAAGTTGCACATGGGCACGTACTTTCGATCTCGTTCCCAAGTTGCACTTGGTAACGCGCTTTTCCCCGAAGCTGAGCTTCGCCCCCGCTCCGCCCCGCCGAAGTGATCCGATTGACACCCTCAAACGAGATGAATGAGCGCGCCTGAAATCGTGACACGGGCTTTCCAGCCCGTGAACCCGGCACGCACGGGCTGGAAAGCCCGTGTTACATTTTGCCGCGCGGCCGTGTCCATCGCGTGAAACTTTGCCGGCAAGGCATGGCCAGGCGCAGCTTGGGAACGGGGAGCCGGCGTCAAGGAACGGTGGTTTCCCCCTTCGATAGACTCAGGGCCTCGCACAGACTGAGCTTGCCGAATGTCTTGAGCCCTTCGATGAACTCAGGATCTCGAGCTTGCTGGAAGTCTTGAGCTTGTCGAAAGATCGAAAGGTCGAAATGGCAACCACCGCCCTCCACGCCCCGCGCAGCGGCTCGCCTCCCACAGACGGAGAGATGGGCCGCTGCGCGGAGCGGGTGGGTCGGCGCTTGGGAAAGACGCCGCTCCCTAAGAGACCGTGTAGAAAGTCGGAAGTCCTGCGGCATCGGGCCAAAGGCCCTCAATAAGCCAGCCCAGGGCAACGCCCTGGGTCTTGGTGGAAATGCGAACCAGCCCTGAAAGGGCGGCCTATTGGTGTGACGCCCTTTCAGGGCTCGCCGTTTTTTGGATGCAAGACCCAAGGCGTTGCCTTGGGCTGGCTTGGGTACGGCCTTTGGCCGACGTCGGAATCCTCGCCTCCTTGCCTTTTTACACAGCCTCTAAGCCTCCCCGCTCCCGAGTGGCGCTGGAGCGGGCGGCTTTTGAACTCGTTCTCAAGTCACCTTGGGAGCGGGGTTTCAAAAAATCGGTTTGAGAATTTCGCTATAGCGTGCGCAAAGCCGGTGGGCTATTGCTGCGCATGACTGCAATCCAGAAGAAAATTGTCATCGACGAACACGGTGAACCGCAGGAAGTCATCATCCCGTGGAGGCAGTTTTGCGAGATCAGCGAAGCGCTCGGTCTTGACCTTGACGCCACGGAGCAGGCGGAGTTGCGCGAGGCGATCGACGACTCCCGCGCCCGGCGGCGCGAGGCGTTCACCGCGCTTGATGAATTGTGAAGCGCATCGTCCTTCACCGCCACGCGAAGCGTTATTTCCAACGGATGCCTGGCGATCGGCAAATGCAGATGCGTGAGGCTTTGCAAACTGCGGCCGCACTATCAGACCCCGCGAGTTCTCCCAATGTGCGCCCGATGAGTGGGGAGTGGTCCGGCTGTTACCGCCTTCGAGTCGGCTCGTATCGTGCCATTTTCAGAGTAATGCCTCCCGAGCTGCCCGAAGCCCCCGAGGGCACGCTCGATGTCCTGCTGATCGGTCCGCGCGGCGATGTTTACAAATAGGCGCGAGGTTGCGGCTGCTTTTCGCCTTGTTACACCTCGGTTCACCTAAAATGCGCCACAAGGGCGCGAGGCACATTTCACCGCCGGACTTTAGGCATTCGGCTCGTCCCCGAAAAAACCGGCGACGATTTGTTCCTTTAACCGCTGCGCTTCCGCGGGGTCATTCGTCTCTACCATCTTCCTCTCGTATTCCGTGAGCTTCTCGCCGCTCCACGGGCGTCGCGTGGCGAGAGTTTGCACAAATTCGACGACCTGCTCCTTCTCGGCAGGCGGCAGATGTTTGATCTCCTCGATGATCGCGATGGCATTCATCCCGCGAAAATAACGGCCCGTTCGAGTGAAGCAAGCGCCTGGTTTTGCCTCATACGATTTTCACAGTCACGCTGCGCGAAGGTGGCACGGGCTTTCCAGCCCGTGATCGCGGGAGCAAGGGCTGAAAGCCCGGCTCATCCGCACGGCGCATGAATCGGGCTTTCAGCCCTGCGCGCTCTCCCTCCCGGTTTCCTGGGGCGTTGCCCCAGGCTGGTATGAGGCTGCGCCTTTGGCGCGGAGGCTCACTCGTAATTCGTGAACACTGCCTAGGTGTGCTTGACGTAAATGCCGAGGACGGGGCGCGGGTACGGCGTGGGGGAGAAAAAATCGCTGACGAAACCGCGTTCGGTCCGCAGTTCGACATGGCCAGCGTCGCCGCCGCCGTACACGACCACCGCTCCGACGGGAGCCCGCCGCGGGTCCATTTCGCGGAGTTGTTTGAAGCCGAAGCGCCGCACCAATTCCTCGCCAGCCTGCCGCGCGTAGAGCGTCGCGGGCCGCTCCGGGACGACACGGGCGGCGAGCAGGGCGTTTTTCACGTAAGCCCAGCAGTGCCAGGTGGTGCGCTGCCGGGCGCGCTCCTGCGCCAGGCGCACGGCGCGCAGCATCCGCGCATCGTAGCGCAGTCCTTGCGAGGCGGGGCCGAGCCGCTCCTGCTCCGCGGCGTCCGGCCTCCGCGCGCCGTCCCGTTTGTAGAGCGAATCTTCGGCCCCAGCGGCGAGGCATTTGCAGGATATGAGAGGGATCAGGAGTAAGATGAGGAAGTAGTTCATTGTAGGAGGATGACTTACAAGCACGGCGATATTAGAAGCAGTCGCGGACACGTCAACCACTCTTCCGCCGATTTTTCACCCGGCCGATTTGCCTTGGTAAAGTGCATCGTTTCAGGATTTCCATCTTTCTGGGGCAGTGGCGCATCGACCCAAAGCCTGCCCGGGTGGGGAAGGTGCCGGTAGTGGAGCGGACGCTGCCAGTATATAAGGCTTTGTCCTACGTCGCGTCGTCATTCCCGATCATACGATTTACACAGTCAAAGCGGCAAGGTGGCACGGGCTTTCCAGCCCGTGCTCCCGCGATCACGGGCTGGAAAGCCC
>JAYVRQ010000752.1:0-10120 GCA_043776145.1 Chthoniobacteraceae bacterium | reverse complement strand
GCAAAACCGATCACGCCCGCATCGTCACCCGCGCCTTGTTTGCGCAAGGCAGTCGCCACGAAATCGCGCGCCTCGTTTTGCGCCGCCGTGGAAATGCTCGCCGATTGATCGACCGCGAAAAGCACCGCGACCTCGCGCGAAGGCAGCCGCAGCCGCACGCCCGCCAGCGCGCCGATGAGGAGGAGCAGGATGAGCGCGCGCAGCGCAAACGTGAGCGCGTGTTGCGCGGGCGTGAAGTCCGCGAGCGAGCGCCGCCGCGCGAGCAGCAGCAGCGGAACGACGGCGAGCAGGAGGAGGAAATGCGGGTGCGTCAGTTCAGGCATGTCCGGTCATTGAAGCGGCTCGCGTGTGTTCCGGGGAGCGCGCGCGTCCCGCGTGCTGGCGAAGGCGTCCCGCCTTCGCGGACTTTTTGCGACGTGGAATTTCAAACGGGTGCGCGAACTGAATTCGTTGCATTTGGAAAGTTCGTTTCGGCGGGACGCCGAAACCAGCACGCGAGACGCGCGCGCTCCCCGGAGTTCGCAGCCGCGCGACATCACTCCGTCCGCCTCCGGTGAAAAAGCCACCACTCGATCGTGAACAGCACGAGCGCGGTGAGCGCGAGGTATTGCCACAGCGGCCACCCGGAAAAATTCGCGAGGCTCGTCATCGGCAACGTGGCGGGCGCGGTCGTCGCGGCGGTGGTGTTGCGCAGATCGGATTCGGCTTCGCTGAAGGTATTCACCGCGATCCATCCCGCGCCGCCGGGCTGCTGCATTTGGTAGAAGCCGTTGTGCAGCGGTTGAAAAACCTCGCTCGCGAATTTTGCGGTGTCCGGTTTGGCATCGGGACTGGTCAGTGGTTCCGTGGAGATCGAAGCACCCACGGCGAGCGGCACATTCTCCCCGGCGATCACACTCGCGGTGGTCTCCGACGCTTCCCCCGCGAGCCAATGCACTGCATTCGACATGAGCAGCGGGAAGGCGATGCGCAGCGGCAAATCCGAATCCGACACATCGAACGCCAGCGCCGCGATGCGCTGCGCGCCCGCTTCCGTGCGGCGTTCGCCGGTGATGAGCAGCGGATTCTCGAACGAGCGCAGCGGAGCCTGCCACGTCCATCCATCCGCCGCGCCGGGCAGCTTCGCGGAGGCGGCGCGGACGATGGTGACGTTTTGCAAACTGACGAACCGGAGCAGCGGATGCAGCGCATCGCTTTCGCTCACGAGCGGCTGCTCGATGGGCGCGTCGGCGGTGGTGAAAGGCGATTGTTTGAGAAAGAGCACATTGCCTTTCGAGGCCGCGAGGTCGAAGCCGGACGGGATGAAATTGTCGAGGATCACGGCGTCGAACTTCGCCGCGAAATCCGCCTGCCACGCGGCGGGTTCGATTAACTCGAACTGCACCTGTCGATCCGCCGCGAGCAGTTTTTCGAGGAACCAGTTCCCCTTCGTCACGAGCAGCACGCGATGCGGCGCGGGCGCGGGAAGCACGGCATACGCGATGTTGTCGGAGGCGAGCGCGTCCTGGATATCGAGGCGCGCGGTGAGCCAGCCGCGCCCGCTGCGCGTCGTGCGCGGCAGGGATGGGAAGACCTCGAATCGCTCCTTGCCCGGTTCGAGGGTGAACGGTTTCACATCGAGCAACTTGCCATCAAAGGCGATCTCGACATTGCCCGTCGCGGTCGCGCGTCCGAAATTTTTGATCGCGAGCAGCACCTCGCTCGTCTGCGGACTCGCGGGCAGCGGGCGCGTGGCGAAGCGGGTGATGGCGAGGTTGTCGTGACTCGTTCCGCACGCGACGAAACTGATGTCTGATTTGTCCTTTGCGGAGTCGGTGAGGACTACGATGCGCGTGTCGCCTTTTCGCGAAGCGAGCAGCGAATCCGCAAGCGAGAGCGCGGGGTCGAGGTCGCCGCTCGTGTCCGTTACGGCGAGGGAATCCAAACCTTGCAGGAGCGCGCGCTCATCGCCGGTGAAAGGCACGATCACCTTTGGCGAAGCCCCGGCGGTGAGCAGCGCGAGATGTCGCGCCGGCCCGGCCTCGCTGACATATTTTCGCGCTTCGAGAAGCGCGCGGGAGAAGCGCGTGTCCGTCCCGTTTTCCACCGCCTGCATCCGCGCGCGCGTGTCCACGATGAGCACGACGGACGCGCCTTCGCGCACGCGGCGGTCGAGCGCGGGCTTGGCGAGCGCGGCGACGATGAGCAGGAAAATCAGCAGGTGCAGCAGCAGCGAAAACAGATTGCGCAGCTTTTGAAAAAGCGCGCGCTGGCGGTTCTCCTGCATCACGCGCTCCCAGAAAAGCAGCGTGGAAACGGCGATGGGCCGCCGCTTCAACTTCAGCAAATAAAGGAGCACGATGAGCGGCACGCCGGCGAGGAACCAAGTGGCCCAGGGAGCGAGGAAAGTCATGCCGGAGGGCGTTGGGATTCGTCAGTCATTCGTCAGTCGCGACACTGACACTGTGCGGCGCGGTTTCGCAAGGCTTCCGCCTTGCCAGCGTGTGCAATTTGCGACTTGGTGTTTGCCCATGAGTCTCGAAGTAAAAATTCCAGCGGTCGGCGAATCCATCACCAGCGGGCTGCTTTCCACCTGGCACAAAAACGATGGCGACGCCGTGGCCGTCGGCGACACTCTCTTCACGCTGGAGACGGACAAAGTTTCGACAGAAATCCAGGCGGAGAAAGCGGGGACGCTGCGCATCAAAGTGGCCGCGGGTTCCGAGGTAAAGATCGGCGAAGTCGTCGCCATGATCGAGGAAGCAGGAGCCGCCGCGCCCGCGCCTGCGGAGGAAAAACCAAAGCCTGCGAAAAAACAAAAGGCGGACGCCGCGCGGGAACCTGCGCCCATCATTGCCACCGCTGTCGCCACCGCGAATGAGTCGCTCGCGGTCGTTTCCGAAAATGTCCCCGCCGTGATCGAAGGCCGCAGCGTCCGCAAAAAACTTTCCCCGCTCCGTCGCAAAATCGCCGCGCAACTCGTGATGGCGCAGCACACCGCCGCGATCCTCACCACCTTCAACGAAGCCGACATGAGCGCGATCTTGCGACTGCGCGCGGACATGCAGGAGGCGTTCACGAAGGAGCACGGCATCAAGCTCGGCTTCATGTCCTTTTTCATCAAAGCCGCGGTCAGCGCGCTCAAGGCCGTGCCCGCGGTGAACGGGCGCATGGATGGCGAGGACTTCGTGCAGAACAGCTACTATGACATCGGCGTGGCCGTCGGCACCGAGCGCGGACTCATCGTGCCGGTCATCCGCAACGCCGAGCAAAAAACCTTCGCGCAAATCGAGCGCGATCTTGCTGACTACGCGATGAAGGCGCGCGAGGGAAAAATCAAAATCGAAGATCTCAGCGGCGGCGTCTTCACGATCTCGAACGGCGGCATCTACGGCTCGCTGCTTTCCACGCCGATCCTGAATCCGCCGCAATCCGGCATCCTCGGAATGCACAAAATCCAAGAGCGCCCGGTCGCGGAAAAAGGACAGGTCGTCATCCGCCCGATGATGTATCTCGCGCTCAGCTACGACCACCGCGTCGTCGATGGCAGGGAAGCGGTGACGTTCCTCGTGCGCATCAAGGAGTGCCTGGAAAATCCCGCGCGGCTGCTGCTGGATTTGTAGGAAAGACTCTCGGAGACTCGTTCTCAAGTTCCACTTGGGAATGGCCTTGTTCCCGAAGTTTCACTTCGTCGGTGAGGAACGGAGGCGAAGCACAGCTTCGGGGAAAAAATGCGTTTCCAAGCGCAGCTTGGGAACGAGGAAAACTTCGCCAAATTGGGCATTCCCAAATGCACTTGGGCACGAGGTGAAATCGAGTCGTCTTCGCAGGAGGCGCTCAACGTTTTTCCGCTCCGGCGCGCAGATCGACACAGACCAATTGGCGCGGGCCTTTGATGTAGGCAAAACCGTCGGCCAGCGCGGGGTAAGTGCGCGTCGTGCGGCCCACGGCTTGGAAGCGGCCTTTCAATTGGAATTCCTTGGGACTGGCTTTGGCGAGCTGCAGTTCGCCGGTATCGGACAGGATGAGCAGGTTGTCTTTGAAACGCGCGATGGTGCCGGAGCCGACTTGCGGTTGTTCCCAGACCAGTTTGCCGGTGGCAAGTTCGATGCAGCGGAGATTCGGGCCTCCGTGTGACGTCGCGTGACCGTGAAAGCCGTAGATGTGATCTTCATAAATGATCCCGGCGGCGTAATGCGTGGAGATGGCGTCATCGAGGTGCCAGAGCGTTTCGGCTTTGTCGTCTTTCACGCGGATAAGTTGCGCGCCCAGTTTGTACGAGCCGGAAAGAAAAATAAGATCGCCGAAAACGACGGGGCTCGCGGCATAGACATCACCGCTGGTCTGCCGGCGCGTGGGTTGTGACCACCCATCTTTTCCGGTGACGGGATCCAGGCTGTGAAACGCGGTCCGGGTCACCACGAGCAATTGCGACCGCCCTCCAAAGTTCGCCATGACGGGTGTGCTCGCGGTGGCTTTTTCATCGGTGGTTTGCCAGAGCGTTTCGCCGGTCTCGCGGTCGAAGGCGACAATCCCGCAGCCATCGGTGCCGCCCACCGGAAGGATGACCGCCTTGTCGTTGACACAAGGCGAAGCCACGCAGCCATGCCAGGTGGCGCTGGAATTGAATTTGGCTCTGGTGTTGAGCGACCAGATTTCCTTTCCATCCTTCAAGTCCAGGCTGGCGAGATAACCGTCGCTGTTGTGGATGTAAACTTTACCATCCTTGATGCTCGGCGTCGGGCGAGGCCCGCTGTCGAAGTAAGCGCCGTCCTGGAATTTCATTTCATGTTTGAACCTCCAAACATTGCCGCCGGTCTTCGGGTCAAGACTGTCCACGATCAGTTGATCTTCGAGACGATGACAAAAAATGAGCCGTCCCTCCGCGATGACCGGCGAGGAATAACCTTCGCCGGCGTCAATTTTCCAGACGACCGGCGGACCGGCGGCCGGCCATTCTTCCGCCAGGGCCGGGCCGCTGTAAACAGCGTCGCTCGTCGGCCCCAGCAGATGCGGCCAGTCCGAGCCGCGTGCGGAAAGAAGGCTGAACAAAACGATGACGGAAAAGCGTAGAATGTTCACTAGTTGATCGTGGCGATGCGGTGGTCGTTCGGCAATTAAGAAGGATCCTGCACGACAGGTTTCGGTCGGCGGGAAAACACCCAGCCTTCCCTCCGCCCGCCCGCCCGTGCATTTTCCCCGTATGAATATCGGCTTCAAAGAATGGGCTCTCGTCTGCGCTGCACTGGGGCGCGGGGAGCAAAGCATCATCCTGCGCAAAGGCGGCATCGCCGAGGGGCGCGCGGGGTTTCGCTTTCAACACCCGGAGTTTTTGCTGCTGCCCACGCTCTTCCACGAGCAGGCGGCGAAGCTGCGCGTACCCGCCGGGACACCGCTCCCCGCGCCGCGCGCCGACGGATTGCTCGAAGTGCGTTTCGCCGCGCGCGTCGAGTGGACGGAGGACATCGCCGATTGGGAAAAAGTGCGCGCCCTCGCGCTGCTGCACATCTGGCGGGAATTCGAGATCGAGAAGCGATTCCGGCAGGATGAAAAGCAGATGGTTTCGCTCGCCTTTGTGCGCGTCGCGCGGCTCGGCGAGCCGTTCGTTTTTCCCGATTCGCCGCGCTACGGCGGCTGCCGCTCGTGGGTGGAATTGCCGGAATTGCCCGCGAACATCGCGCGCACCGAAGTGCTCGACGACACGGCGCACCGGGCACGCGAAGCGGAGTTGCGGGCACTGCTCGGATAGTCGATTCACTGGCCCGCCATGAACGTCCATCCCGCCATCGTCCCTCCGCTCGATCCCGGCTTTGTCCCCGCCGTTTTGTGGAATCGCGAGTACCGCGCGCGCTGCGGACGCGAGCCCGGCGCGCACGCCATTGCCATCGCGGTCGAGCGCACGGATGGGACGGTGTCGCGTTTTGATACGCTCGTGCTGCCGCATGTTGGCGCGCACATTCCGCTCAATCGCAAATACGTGGAGCGGCTCGTGAAATTCCTGCTTTGGGCGCGCGGTGGCTGGCGTGTGATCGTCGGCGGCGATGCAGCCATCGCGGAGATGCTGCGCGGGATTTACTCCACGGATGGCGGGCGAAAGTTCGACTACGAATTCATGGGGCCGCGGGTGTATGGACGCGCGATGCACATCGAGTCGTGTCCGCTCGAAGAGGTGCCTGCGGCGCGCGAAGTTTCCATCCCGCTTGGGCGTCATCTCGATGGCTGCCGCATCGGTTTCGATCTCGGCGGGAGCGATCGCAAATGCGCGGCGGTCATCGACGGGCAGGTGGTCTTTTCCGAAGAGGTCACATGGGATCCCTATTTCCAAAGCGACCCGCAATATCACTACGACGGCATCCAGGACACGTTGCGCCGCGCCGCCGCGCATCTGCCGCGTGTGGAGGCGATCGGCGGGAGTTCGGCGGGCGTGTATGTGAACAACGAAGTGCGCGTTGCGTCGCTCTTTCGCGGCGTGTCGCCGGAGGATTTCGACGCGCGCATTCGCCGCATTTTTTTCGATCTGCAAACGGCGTGGGGCGGCATCCCGTTCGAGGTCGTGAACGATGGCGAAGTGACCGCGCTCGCGGGCTCGATGAGCCTCGGGGAAAACGCGGTGCTCGGCATCTCGATGGGCACGAGCGTCGCGGGCGGATACGTCACCGCCGATGGCTCGATCACGCCGTGGCTGAACGAACTCGCCTTCGCACCCATCGACTACCGCGACGACGCGCCCGCCGACGAGTGGAGCGGCGACATCGGCTGCGCCGTGCAGTATTTCTGCCAGCAGGGAGTCGCCCGCCTCGCCCCGCTCGCGGGTCTCGAATTTTCGTGGGAGATGAAATTTGCCGAGCAACTCGTCGAAGTGCAAAAGCTGATGGCGGCAGGCGATGCGCGCGCGCGGAAAATTTACGAAACCATCGGCGTCTGCTTCGGTTACTCGATCGCCCACTACGCCGAGTTTTACGATATCCGCGTGCTGCTCATCCTTGGCCGCGTGACGAGCGGGGAAGGCGGTGAAATCATCATTCAAAAAGCGGGGGAAGTGCTGCGCGCCGAGTTCCCCGAACTCGCCGCCCGCATTTCCCTCCGCACGCCCGATGAAAAAGACAAGCGTCACGGCCAGGCCGTCGCCGCCGCCAGCCTGCCTTCACTGCGGAAGTAGCCGACGACGCGCTCTCACTCATTCCGCCGAGATTTTCCGACCCTTTCCCGCGAACGAAAACCCGTGTGGCTTGGTTTCTGCACATCGCGGTGCCGAATCGCGGTTCGTGATCGCCGCAAATATCAGGCTAACTCAATGAAAGTGCGCCTCCTCGTCCTCTTGATGGTTTCCATCGTGAGAGTGCATCCGGACACCAAACGTGAACTTGCGGAAGGAAGTGCCATCACCTCGGACTACTGGAAGCTCTTGGAAGAGTGAGAATGGCTTGGGAGGTCAACGCCGAGTGCGGTTTTTCACCTTGCTCCCAAGCTGAGGGCTTGGGGAAAAGCGGCCTTGGAGGCTCGGAGGGGGTGGAGGCGGGGCTTTGATGGCCAGGGGCGGGGTTGGGAACGCCGCGCGCCGGGGTTCGAGCGCCGGGCTTCGCAGTTTTAGCCCTACAGATGACGGGTCAGGCTTCAGCGATGACGGTTTGAGCCCCAAGAGCGACGGTTCAAGGCCCGGCGATGGGGATTGGAGGCCCGAGCGCGACGATTTAGGCCCGAACGATGGGGCTTTTAGCCCCGGCGTCGGGGGTTAAAGCTCGGAATTTCCAATACTTTACGCCAAGTGTGCCGTTTTGGCGCTAAGAGGTCGGCGGCGGGGGCTCGTCGGGGGACGAACGCGCGAAACGGAGTCCCAATTGACGATAAAGTTCGTCCAGGCCGGCACCCGCGCCGATGGCGCTCAGGAAGCCGTATTGGAAGAGGGAGTATTCCATGACGTCGCTGCCGAGGGCCATTTCGGTGTCGTCGGCTTTTTCGGTGAGGCTGGTGAGCCGGGTGAGGCGCGGGCGGACTTTGTCGCAATTGACGAGGTCGCCTTCGGCGGCGGTGAGGCCGGTGGTGGCGCGGGTGGTGAGTTCGGCGACGTTCTGACGGCCAACGATGAGCGACTGGCGGCAGAAGGCTTCGCTTTTGTCGCCCATTTTGTTGAGGGAGATGCGTTGCTCGGTGGTGAGGTCGAGCAGCTTGGCGCCGAGTTTGGTTTCGAGCGTGGCGAGGGCGGCGTCGATGGCCGTCCAGTCCGGGTCGCTGATGTTCAGGTCGATGAGGTTTTGGAGCATGTTGTTGGGCGTTGAGGTTTCTGGTGCAAAACCATCCCACGTCAGGCCGGGGGTATCGTAATGAAATCCGGAGTCGAAGCGAAGTGGTTCTGGCACGCAGTTCCGAGACGCAGGGCACGTGCCAGCGGGGCGGGTTTTTTTTACGGGCGTTTTCCGCCGCCGCGGCTTTTGCGCTCGCCGGGCAGAGGGGTGCGGAGATAGGAGACGGCACCCCTTTTTATGAACCTCCACAATTCCACCGCGAACATTTTCATCCCGGATGGCCAGCCGGCTGCGAGGGCGCTGGCGCGGGTGACGCATCTCGGGATCGGGGCGCATCAGGATGATTTGGAGTTCATGGCGTTCCACGGGATCGCGGCTTGTTTTCACAGCGATGCGGATTGGTTCGGCGGGGTGACTTGCACGAATGGATCGGGGAGTTCGCGGACAGGAGCTTACGCAAAATTTGCGGATGCGCAGATGATGGAGGTGCGGCGCGAGGAGCAGCGGCAGGCGGCAATCGTGGGGCGGTATGCGGCGATGATTCAGCTCGATTATCCGAGCAGCGTGGTGAAGAACGCGGCGGATGTGATGCTGAAGGAGGACTTGAAGGCGATCCTCGCGGCGACGAAACCGCGCGTCGTCTATACGCACAATCCGGCGGACAAACACGACACGCACATTGCGGTCGTCGTGCCGGTGCTTCAGGCAATCCGCGAACTGCCGCGCGGGCAGCGGCCCGCGCAGGTGCATGGCTGCGAAGTCTGGCGCAGCCTTGATTGGATGCCCGACGCGGAAAAAATCGCGCACGATGTGGGCGGGCACAACAACATCGCCGCCGCGCTGAATGGCATCTTCGATTCGCAGATCGCCGGGGGAAAACGCTACGACCTCGCCGTGCTCGGACGCCGCCGCGCGAACGCCACCTTTTTTGAAAGCCACGGCGTCGATCAAAGCGACGCGCTTGCCTTCGCGATGGACCTCACGCCGCTCGCGCACGACGACTCGCTGGACATCGTGGAATACGTCACCGGCTTCATCGATCGATTCAAAGCGGACGTCGTGCTGAAACTTGTCAGCAGGCTGGCTAAAAGTTGAGATACGGCGTATATGGAAGGCCCACTCATACCTTGGCAATTTGCCGTTATATTCATGCTGTGGGTTTTGTCCGGTATTCCGAGTTTATTTGGGCTTGTCACACTTGTGACAAAGCGCGCGTTCATACTAAGCGGAAGGCGGTGGGCCTTAATAGCCGGCTGTTTGGCGATGCCCTTCACGTTAATTTACACTGGTGCGGCAATTGAGGATGCCGTGGACCATTCCGATTACCTAATGTTGGTGTATGCGCTTTTTGCGCTGATTCACATGGGTATCTGCATCTACGCTTGGTTGCGTCGATCACCTGTGTCCGACACGCCTCCAACTATTTTGTAACTCCAAGAATGGAAATCGTCATCCAACCCACTGCCGAAGCCGCGGGCATCGTCGCCGCGAAAATCATCGCGCAATTCGTGCGCCGGAAACCCGACGCCGTGCTCGGCCTCGCCACGGGCAGCACGCCGCTCGGCACGTATCGCGAGATCGTGCGAATGCACCGCGAGGACACGCTCGATTTTTCCCGCGTCCGCACTTTCAACCTCGATGAATACGTCGGCCTCGCCCACGAGCATCCGCAGTCGTACCACGCGTTCATGCAGGAGAATCTTTTCCGGCACATCAACGTGCCGCGCGAAAACATCCGCATCCCAAACGGCCTCGCCGCCGATGTGCCCGCGGAGTGCGCGGCTTACGAGCAGGCGATCCGCGCGGCGGGTGGGATCGACTTGCAGGTGCTCGGCATTGGCACGGATGGGCACATCGGTTTCAACGAACCGTCTTCCTCGCTCGCCTCGCGCACGCGC
>JAYVRQ010000751.1:0-39502 GCA_043776145.1 Chthoniobacteraceae bacterium | reverse complement strand
CGTTTTTCCTTACAGCCACTTCGCATTCGTCCACTTTGAACGGAAGGAGGATTCCGAAACGCTCCGCGTGTCGTTCACCACACATGATGTGCGCGTTTCCGGTCGTCATTTGCGCGAACTCGGACTCGCGCTGCAAAAGCTCTCCGTTGATTGGATCCGGGAAGTGCCGGCACGTTACGCAGCGCTTTCCGAAAAAGGCTGCGTCTTTATCGAGCGGATCGAAGTCGCCGAAGTGAACGAAGAAGATTCGCCGACGGATTGAAGTGCGAAACCGCTGGCGAGCTGCAAAGATTTGATGCCCATGTATTACGCTGGCCCGTTGCGGATTTTGAAAAATGAAATGCTCTCGGCTGACGAAGCCGAGGTGGAAGCGCGCTTTGCCGAACTGGTGCAGACGCGCCTTGATGCGCTCATCGCGAGATACCATGCGAGATTCGGCAACGTCATCGACACAGATCGGGCACGCGAGTTTTGTCCCGACTACTGCCACTCGAAGGCGTCGAGGACACGGTTCTCGCGGGCCGTTTATCAGCCGGCCAAGGCGTTGGCCGATGAAATCTACCTGCGCAGCATCCGCGCACCCGAAGCTGCGGAGGGTCGGCGCATCCTCTTCACGAGCGGTGGCACGGGCGTGGGCAAAAGCACTGCGCTGGCATGGTTGAGCGAGGAGCCGCAGCCCGACGATGACTTCGACATTCTTGTCGATGGAACCTTGTCCGATCATCAAGCGGCGCAGGAAAAAATCCGGGAGGCTCTCACGATCGGACATCGGGTGACGGTGGTTCACGTTCATCGCGATTTTGCGGAAACGGTGCGAATGGTGGTGAAGCGAGCCGTCGAAAAGGGCCGCACCGTCACGCTGGACAACATCGCGGCCACTCACTTTCGCTCCCGCGAAACGCTTTTCAAGCTGGTCGAGGAGTTTGGCTCTCGAATCAAAATCCGTGTGCTCGAAAACCGTGTTGGAGAGTCATCGCGAGCCATCTCAATCGCCGAACTTGCGGGCAAGCAGGAGGAGAGCATTGACCGTTTGCGCAAACTGGCGCACACTCTGCTCGCAAATGAATTCGGCAGCTTCAAAATTGATCATCCCGAAATCCATGAAGCATTCCATCAAAAAGGTTCCCGTCGTTAAACTTCAACGGCGTGCTGCGGATGCGGCGGACGATTCCTTGGCGGATCGCACCGTTGCCCGAATGGCCGCCGGCTTCAACAAAGCTCAACGCAACGGAAAGTTTCCAAAGGTCTATTGACCGCTGCATTTCGGTTCAATCGTCGCGTGGGAAAGTCGCCGCGATTTGTGCGCGGATCACGGCGAGTTCTGCGGGATCGGAACACGGCAACACATGAGGCTGCGAATGGCTGGAATACCACTGCGCCATGCGCTCACGGCGATCCAATCCGTCCTTTGCAAGCAGCGCGGCGGCTTTCACGATGGTCGAGGACGCATTGAAGAAAATGATTTTTCCGCTGCTCGCCGCCCGATCCACGGCGTAGCCGTGGCAAACAAACAAAGCCTGCTCGTAGCTGGAAATGATTCGGGATTCCTCGTGTCCGTCGGTGAGGGCCTGGTGCGCGTAGCAGTGCGCCGCCCGGCGGCTGAACCAAACCTTGCAGTTGTCCCAATGGCTCGCTTCGAGCCTCCGCTGCAAACTGAACGCCTTTCTTTTCAACGCCAAAGGCTTCGGTCTTCTTCTTTTCCCTTCGCGATACGGCGCGACACCGCGCGCCGCGCCGTATTGATCTGACGGCTGTATTCCGTAGGAATCCTCTATTAGTGGATTGTCACAGAACCGGGGATTTTCGCGTATTTTTTCCGGTCCATTATCGGAAGCGGAACTCTGTTCCGCAGTGGGAGCACGAGAGGATTTGTTGTCAGTTGTTTGAGCAATCTGAAGGGGAGCCGAGCATTGTTTTCGCGGGCGTCCACGCGGACGTTTCGGCACCTCTTGAGCGACGGGACGGGTGCGAGGTCTTCCGCGCGGCCGACGTTCCGGCCCCGGCAACATGACTGTCGGCGCGATTTTTTCGCCTCCTGCCGCAAGCGTCGTGTAGTTGTGCAGGCGATTGCCCTGGCGATCATAGAACAATGAGCGCCTATCGTATAGGAGCTTCGACGGATCGGCAACAATGACGCCCCATGTGCTCGTCGTTGCTCCACGCTTGCTGCGCAACTTCGTCTCAAAAGTCAGCCCACCTTCGCGTCGGAGTTTCGATAGCTCCCGAGTCGCGTGCTCACGGCTGTAGCCCGTAATCCTGCAGAACGCTTTCAAATCAACGTCTCCCCAAATCGGGGAGCGGTTCGCAACATTGGAAATCCATCCGCTCAAGCGGGCGCGACAGGTCGAGGCGTTGCCTGGGCGTCTTCCACGGCAGCGCTGGACTGGACTAACTTCCCGCCGACATGAGGGCAGACCCCACCGGCTAGAAAAATTCGGCATTTTTCTTGACTCGCGCGCCCTCGGAGCCAAAACTTACCGCCGCTAAGCACGGGTTTATCTTGACCCAAAAAGCTTCCGGGGCATGGCAAGCGACCAACTTGCCATGCCCCTTTTTGCTGAGGTGAGTGTGTGTTTTTAGGTGTTCGTCATTGGGTCACCTCCCTGCTACCGCGAACGCCGATGATGAAAGCTCCCGATCGGGAGCTTTGCCGCTCAACTAATCCGCCCGCACGCAGCCTGAACGACATGCGGCAGAAAATTTGTGCGACGAAACCTGAAACCCGCCTGCACTAGGAATTCTCCGCGCGGGGCGCGTGCTCCCCGCTGAATTGGAGCAATCATTCCTGTCGAGGCTCCGATCAGATCATGGAGGGCATCATGATTGTTCGATTGCCAGCATCGGACACATGAAGACGGCCGTCGCGTGGCAACCGCTTTGCGCGACGATCGGCATGGCGTACTACAAGAATGTTGTCGGGCCGCAGGTCAGGCGAATCCGATGCGGACTGAAACTGAGACAGAGAGATCTCGCGGCGAGATTGGAAGTGGCAGGCTGGCTGATTGACCGGGCAGGCGTTTCCAAGATCGAATCACGGCTGGTGCGCGTCTGCGATTATCGCCAGTTCTATCTCGCGTATGCTCTCGGAGTCAGCATCGTGGATTTACTCCCCCGAATGGATTCCAAACAGCAAATCGACCAAGCAGTCCGCAGTCTTATGGCGCGAAGGCGCTAGCCACATGACCCGATGCACAAGTGACGTCCAGCTAGGGCGTCCACTCGCGAGTCTGGCGCACGGCCCGGAGCAGAGCCGGAACGCAGGCGATGGGAACCGCGGGAGAGCTGGAGTGGAGGCGTGCGAAGGGCCGCGCGCCAGTCTCGCATCCTGGGGGCACGAGCAGTCTTGAGGGTTTCGCGGGCAGACGCGGAATCCTCAAGTCTGCGAGGCGGTGCAGAGCGGCGGTTTCCACTCAACTCGGCATTGCGCGTTTGGAGTCGGAACCGCAAATCATGTCGCGCATGCTAGCATCGTATGGGTGTCATCGTTCTAGCAATCAGCGCATGCACTCCCCACTTATGGGTGTGACGATCTCTCTACTGCGCCGCAGAAACCCCATTCAGCCACTTCCGAAGCACGAAAGACTTCTGCTGACGCTCGACAACCCGCCAGAGTTCACAAACAGTCCAAAAATACGTCGCAATTTCGTGACAACCGCCACTTACGCGCTGCGAAACTCAGCCGCCTTCGTATGGACGTTGCTGCGAAGCACCTGTTCGACGACAGCCTGTGGCAGATGCTCTTGCTCAAGCATCCGCTCTGTTTTACTCACACGCTCCCACGCGCGAAGCTCTGCCTCTTCCAATCGGAGATCCACGCTGCCCACCTCATGTTTTCCGGGATGAGCTAGATCTGCGAACGCTTCCCACGTCTGAAGATTCATCAAAACACTTTGAAATGGATGACCGGCAGCTCGCAGTGCTGAAAGGATGCGAAAGCCCGAGTCGTCGATGTCGCCCCAATAGAACAACCGACACTTGGAAAACCATTCCGTGCCGTTCAACAAAGCCGCTGCCTTGCCGTCACCAAGCACGGCAACGGTGTTCGGCAATGGAGGAAGCGTCAGAAAAATCATCCGGTTTTCGACGACAAGGCAATTTGCTTGCGGCATCCCGAGCGTTTGGAAAGCCGAACGCGGAATCGTAATGTCTGACACCGGAAATCCGGCGGTTCTGCGCAGGTTCTCGTCGAGGAATCGGAATCGCACCTGCGCTTCCGCTCGCAACAAATGGTAGCGGTCCTCAAAGGTCTTCGCCGTGTCGTTGACTCGTTCGCCGAGCAGAAAGTCCAAAGTGCTCCGCAGAATTTCGTGGTGCCAATCGACGAACTTCGAGTGAACGCCAATCGGCATCTGGCGCGGGTAAAGTCGAGGCTCCGGGTGATCTACAAAATAGCGGCAAACCTTGAGAATGTCCGGCCAGTCTTTGTCGTTCTCGACGATTTTGGCAGCGAAGTCGGCAAGCCATCCTTCGAGTTCGGGGCAGACCTGACGGGACAGCGTCAGGTTTTGTTGGAATGCGGCGGCTTCCCGCGTCCTGCCAATGGCCGAGAGGTAGGATGGTTCATCATCGAAGAAAGCCGTCTCAGGAAAATCCTGATTGTGCCAGCGCGTCGTTTTTCGCGGCTCCCAAATGACGCGGAAACCGAGGGAGGATGCTGCTGCTCGCAAGGCTGCAAAGTCGCGGATGAGATCGTTGAGGTGGGCCGTTGGCGACGGTTTTCCAAAGCGGATCGGATACGGAAAGAACGGCTCGCCGGTCACAAGCGAGCGGAGGAAATCGGGAAACCTGTTCCGCGCTTTCGTTTGGATTTGTTCAGCGGTCAGCATCGTTCTCGGCGACCGCGCGGGCCGTTTCGTATTCCTCGCGCGAAGCGCGGGTGATTCGGGATGCTTTGCGATCTGGATTCGTGGTGAGGTGGAAACTGTCCACGTAGTCCTCCACGAGGCGCGCACGGGCGTCGAAAGGGCTGACCACGAGAAGCTGCATTCCAAGGCTGCGGAATAGTTCGAGAGCTTGCCGCGAGTTCTCTTCGTCGGTTCGCGAGAAGGCTTCGTCGATCACGACCAGACGGAAAGTATCCACCTTGTCCGCAGTGTCGGCGAGGCCGTATTGAGAAGCGATGGCCGACGCCAGGATGGTGAATGCCAGCTTGGCTTTTTGCCCGCCTGAGCGACCGGAAGATTGTGTGAGGAACATAACCTCCTTGCTGGTTTCGTTGTCACGTTCGCTGATCGCAAATTCCAGCCAGTTGCGGACATCGGTCACTCGCTTGGCCCAATCCTCCTTTTCATCAAAGTCCGACATCAATGTCTGGATGCGTTCCAGGATAGCATCGCGCACCTCCTCGTTCGGGTTCGTGCCTCCGCTGAAACACTCCGCCAACCGGCTGCGGAATTGCGCGATTTCCGAATTGTTCGCCCTCGATTCCTTGATCTGAACGTAAGTGGTCGGTGTATAGGCGATACGTCGCAGGGCTTCGTTGACCGTAGAGATACGACGCCGCGTTTCGGTCTCGTGTTCGTCGAGCAACGCGCGGAAATTGGCGAGGCTGCTGAGAAGATTTTCGTCGAGAAACTTTCGGAATTGCTCTCGATATTCGCGAAGCTTTTCCTTTTCGAGGGTGTCCCGCATTTTCACAAACTCGGGAGCACAATCGATCTCCGCCAGCAGGTTGCTCGTCTCCTCGGGATACTCGCGCAGAAAGTCCTGCATCGCAGGCAGCATCTTGTTCGTCTCACGCGTGATGGTGCCGACCTGATTGGAGATACGCCGTTGGAGTTTCGAGTTTGCATCGGCAATGGCGCCCTCCACGTTTTCAATTTTCAACCCTTCGGCTGGCTCGAACTCGCTGAACCCTTCCACAAGCGGCTCTGGCAAAAAATCGGGATTCGTTGCCAGCGTCTGCTGCAACTTCTTTTGAGTGTCACGGCAGATGGTCAATTGGTCTTCCAAGCTGCCGACCTGCTTATCGAGCTTGGAAATCTGGCTCTCAATTTCCTTGATGCGGTCGTCGATTTCCTTGATGCGGTCGCGCATTTCTTTCACTGCGTTCGCGCTCGATTCCAGCCGTTGTTTTTCGGCGATCAGCGATTCCAGTTTTAGGAGTTCGGCCTGGTAGTCGATTCTCTCGAAACGGTCGATGGTGAGTGCTCCCGCAATCGCCTGCATCCGTTGCATCACTCGCTTCTGCTGTTCGCTGAGGCCGCGTTTTTGCGCCGTGAGTTCGCTCTCTTCCTTCATCCTCGTCTCAATCTCAGCCATGAGCGCCTTGATCTTGGCTTCGGCAGACCAGCCGAGCACCCAATTTTGCACGTTGTCGATCGCGTGCCGGTCATCCTTGGTGTGGCGTGTTCCGTCTTTCACCTGGCCCTTGCGGATGAGCGCATAGCCTTCGCGCTTGAGCTGCTCGAAGTCCTCGACGCAAACGTGCGGAAAGCGGCGGGCGACCTCGCCTGCAACCCAAGCAGACCACGGATGGTTGGGGCGAAAATTGAGACGTGCCGCTGCCCGGTTGGCTGCTGGAGCGCTGTTGCCGGATTGCGCTGTGCGCTCCGCGATGAGGAGGTAATTGAATCGCAGTCCGAGATGATGGGAGTCGATCCAGTCCGAGACGGCTTTATAATGAACTGGCGGGACGAGCAACGAAATGCCGAAGCTGTGGAGAAGGCGATTGAGTGCGCCAGCCCAGAATGCCTGATCGTCTTTCACCTCGATCAATTCACCGGCAAACGGCAAGTCCGATGATTGCAGGTTGTGAGCGCAGCAGAGTTGTTCGCGGATGCTCAGAAGGGCGGCGGGGATCGAAACGCGGTGTTCGCGTGCGGCCTTGAGATCAACGCCGAGCGCAGGGATCAGGGTCTTCAGCTTCTCCAACTTGATGCCGATCTGCAGATTCTCCTCCATCAGGTCGGACTGCTGCCGCTCAACCTCCACCTGTTCCGCACCGAGCTTGGCGAGGGTATCGGCAAACTCCGCTGGTGTGCTCACACTGTCCTTGAAGTCCAACGCTGAAAGGAAGTCGGTGAACTGCTTGGAATCCTTCTGCTTGGCGTCGCGCTTCTCATTGGCGTCGGTGATGTCCCGTTCGATGGCGTTCAAGCGTTTGTTGACATCGTTGTCAGCGAGCGCCTGCACGATCTCCGCCCGGCTCTCTCGCTGGCCCTCTTTTTGGCGGTCCTGCACTTCGCGCTCATGTCCGATCCGCTCAACCTCCGCCACAATTGTGATCTCCTGTGCAATGCGCAGGGCCAGGTGCCGATGGCCGAAATACAACGGCACGGCGGCTTGCAAGTGCTCCAGTCTGTCCTTCTCATCCAAAGCGCCGACGATCTCAGTGTAAGCATTGGCGATGGGGATGAGCGCTTCCAACTGCTTCTCCGCGCGCTTCATCGAGCGCCAGCAGCCCATCAGTTCATCGAAGTGGGGACGCAACGTCTGCCGGTAGTATTCCATGCCGGTCGAAGCGTCGAGCATGTGGCGGCGGATGAATGTGTTCACGTCCACCACGTCCTTCACGCCGATCGCGCGATTGAAAATCTCCAACGCCCCATCGCCGGGAATGCCAATCATCCCCATGAAACGGCCGGCGTAGCCGCTGAAACTCTTGAACACCTCGAAGCTGCGCTTCTCCAGCTTGGTGCGCATCTCGCGCGGAGACACTTCACCGAGGTCGGCCAAGTCCTGTTTGATGCTGCGCGCACCTGGAGACACGAGGAACGTTTCGCCAATGTCGTCCCCGTTGATCCACAGGATCTGCGCCAGCGTTACGCTCTTGCCCCGGCGATCGTTTTGAAAAACCGCGAGCAGCGTTGAGAAGTCTTTTTCAGTGCGCAAATATTCTGTGACACCGGTCATCGAATCATCACGAGAAGCGCTTGACCATGCGCCGAGGATGTAGCTCCGTCGGCTCCGATCCTTTCCTTTGGTCGCACCAGAAGCGTCGTTGTAGGAATCTTTCACAAGCCGAGGTGGAACGAGCAATGTGCGCAGCGCGTCCACCGCGGTTGACTTGCCGCTCCCATTTTCACCAACAAGCAAAGACCACCCGCCCGCTGGAGTGATGATGTGAACCTGCCTGTGAAACGTGCCCCAATTCAGCATTTCCAGCCGGGCGAGCCGCCAGCCGGGCTGTCCGTTGGCTGCCTCGGCAGCGATGTCGCCATTGGGTGAGGCGAAAAGATCAGGTGCTCGGTTGGGCATGGGCTAAGAGGCGTTCCTTGATCTGCACCAACTCCGTCGGAGTGATGCGGGCTTTTACGATTCGCATGACCTCGAAATCATCGCGTTCACCGCTTTCGAGGTGTTTCAAGAATCCGAGTTCGACGAGCTTTTGAATTGCCGCGTTGACGATCTTCTCGTCTTTCACGCGGTTCAGCGTTTCAGGAAAAAACATTGCGATGAGTTCGTGCATTTCCTCCCGTGTCTTGACGACGCGCTCGGACTCGGTAGCAGCCAACTCCAAGCGCAACAATTCCTCACGCAAACAGACCAACAAGACGGTCGCCTCGTAGCTCAACCCGCGACGCTGCCCGAGCCGTGGAATCCGCTCGTCATTCGTGCCGCGAATCTGACGAATGAAAGCATAGCCCTCCGCGGGATCAAAGACGAGTTCCTGTCCGATCAGCCACATGTAGTGGCGAATGTCGTCGCTGTGCCTTTCGACGATTTCCCACAGCTCGCCGTCCTCGCGGTAGATGGTGCCCTGGAGAAGACGCGCCTTGGCAAACGAGGCTTCGGGATGCTGGGTTTGATTCATGGCTTTTATCCGCGGCTGAACATGGCGAGAGGGACGCGCCAGCGCATCAGCGTCGGGCCGGGGATGTCAACGAGTTGTGTTTCATTCTCGAAGACAACGAAATTTCGCGACACATCGTTGAGCGCAATGACGAGATAGCCGAGAACCTCGATCAAGCCATGCTTCGGCGGGAATGCTTCGAGAAGATTGTCGAGCGTCACGAGATCGGAGCGGGTGAGGCACGCCTCGATGTTCTCGCGCAGCTTTCGCATCTGCACTTGCGGCAGCGTACCGAGTCGCCGGATTTCATCCATGTCCAGCTTTCCATCGGCTTCCTCAAACTCCGCCTGCATATCGAGAGGCGCGCCCGCCTCCCACAGATTCCGGCTCATCGTCCCGAACATATCCGGCAGTTCTTCGACCTCGAAAAAATCACCCTCACGCGGCGGGGACGCCCGCAACCTCAGTGCCGCTGTCTTGATTTCGAGGATCAGGTCGAGAATCCGCCGCCGCTCTTGAAGACTCGTCGTTTCGAGCACTCGCCGGAGATTCGCCGCCATGCGCTCGTTCGACTTCACGACCTTCTCGCCTTGATGCAGCAAGCGCCCCGTGAGTTCCGAGAGCAGCCTGTCGGCGCGAAGGTCAGGGTTGAGGGCATCCAAGGAGGAAACCTTGTCGATGGCCTCTTTGAATTTCGAGCGGCGCTCAGCCGAGAGAAGCAACTGCCAGAATCCGTAAAAGCTCTGCCCCTGCGGGGTGTCCCGCAGAATTTGATACGCATCCAGCATGTGCCCCACGATGGTGCCGCGGGTGCTGTCCGGCTGGCTTTGCTTTTCAGCGATCTGGTGGGCGATGTCCTTGAAATTATCCTCCACCTGCGAAAAGTCGCCGAGCAACTGCCGGCAGGTGGTCAGGATGAGTTGGTAGCGCTCATTGATCTGAGCCGGTGAATAAACCTCAACCTCGCCCGTGATCTCGATGCGCTCGATTTCCTGCTGCAATCTCGCCACCTCATCGCGCAACGCCTTCAATCTTTCGCCGACATCTCCGCTCGCATTGCGCAGCAGATTCTCCATGTCCTGATAGATGCGTTCCAACCGAGATTCGGTGCCCACAAATCCCGCCGCGCGCAGCTCCTCCAGCCATTCAATCGCCTTCTCCGCCGCCGCCGTCAGTTCATAGACCGGCTCGCTCCCTTCTTGCGGCCAGTACTTTTTGAGGTAGCCGTGCCGCGGGCTGCACCACTCGTCGAGATAGCTCGGCGCATTTTCGCGGAGCCCTTCGATTCCCATCGCGCTCAATGACTCGATGTGATTTTGCACGAAACCGCGAAGCTCGCCTTCGGGAATCGTATTGCGGCGGTTCACCTTGAAGCTCTGGAAAAGAAACGAAATGAGCACTCCGGCGTTTTCGGCATTGAGCAGCCGAACCGCCGGTCGTTCCAGTAGGGAGATCGTGTCGTGATAATTCATCACACGGCCCACATCCGGTTACTTTGCGTTGAGCATAAAATTCCACACCTCATTCCGGCATCCTGCCTATTTCTCTGGCCGCTTCAATGCAATCACGCCGTTGAAAACAGAACTCGCATTTTTCGATCCAGAGCCCGCTCAGAAGCAGTCGAACTGCCAAAATTTACTCGCCGCAAACGCCTGATCGGTGATGCGGCTGTACGGCAACGACATTTCTTAAAACGCTCTGGTCGCTCGCCACGCGCGAGGCGGTGAAATACAATTCCGGCGAATGGCTTTCGATCTCTTTATCTCCTACCCGCGACGCGACGACAAGCAGGCGCGCGTGACCGAACTAAAGGAGGAAATCGAGCGCACTTTCCTCGCCGCGCACGGCCGGCCGCTGGAGGTATTTTTTGACACGCGCACGATTCAGGGCATGGACGACTGGCGGCTGAAGATTCAGCGCAGTTTGCGCGACTCGCATTTGTTCATGGCGATCGTTTCGCCGAATTATCTGCGCAGCACATGGTGCCGCGCGGAGTGGGAGGATTATGTGCGTTATGAAGCGATGCGCCAGTGCCTCGGAGAAGGGATCGCGCCGGTAATCTTTCTGGCGTTTCCGGGCAGCACTGATCCGGCCCACGACGCAGCGACGGCGTCCTTGGTGGCGGAGATCGAGGGACGTCACGGGATTGACCTGCGAACCTGGTCCAACGAGGGACGCTCGGCGTTGCTCGATCCGGGCGTGCGGGCGACTTTCGAGCAACTGCACGCCACTCTGTGTGAGCGGCTGGATCGGGCGGAGCGCGCGCGGCGCTCGCCAACGAATCTGCTGCGCCACAATCCGTGGTTCGTGGGACGCGGGAGCGAGCTGCGGGGGTTGCGCCGCGCGCTCGCGGGAAACAAGCTCGGCGTGATCGCGGCGCGCGGAGCCAGCCGCGCCGCGGTGCAGGGGCTCGGCGGCATGGGAAAGACGGAGCTGGCACTCGCGTATGCGCACGCCTTCGCGTGGGATTATCCTGGAGGGCGCTGGCACGTCGCCGCCGAGCACATGACGGATTTGCGCCTCGCGCTCATCCGGCTTTCGGGGCCGATGCAGTTTGCCTACACGGAGGAGGAAGCGAAGGATCCCGCGCTCGCTTTTGAGCGGGTGCGGCGTGAACTGTCTCGCCGCGAACGCTGCCTACTGCTACTCGATAACGTGAGCGAGGCTCGCCTGCTCGAGCCGGAGATTCTCGATCGCCTGCCGCGCGACGGGCATGTCGATGTGATCGCAACCACGAGGTTGCCGCCGGGCCGCATTCCCGGCTCCGCGCAAGGCCTGGCTTTCATCGCGGTGGACGAGCTGCCGGAAGAGGACGCGCTGGCGTTGATGCGCAGCCATCAGCCGGAGGGGCGTTTCGCTTCGGCGGAGGAAGACGAGCGTGCTCGTGAGATTGTGCGGCTGTTGGATCGATTCACACTCGCGGTCGAGACGGCGGCGATTTTCCTCGGGCGCCATGAGAGGCCGGAAGCATGCCGCGAATTTCGCGATCGCCTCCGCGCCAGCCTCCTCCGCGAAAGCGAAACCGCGGCGTCCGATCCGAGCGTGGCCGTGCGGCACCGCGAGCGGCTGCTGGAAAAGACGCTCGCTTTCACCCTCGAAACGCTGGGTGCGGAAGCAGCGCATCTACTCTCTCTCGCGAGCCTGCTCCCCGCGGATCAAGTGGCGCTGCCGTGGCTCGCGGTGCTGACCGGATTGCCCGAGGAGACGGTGGGCCGCGAAGTGGAATTGCTCATCGGTTTGCGGCTTTTCCAATCCACCGACTTCACGGACGCCGGCGGGCACGCTTTGACTGTCCGGATGCACCGGCTCGTGCAGGCGCTGCTCCTTTCCCGCGTCGCGGAGGAGACGCTGGCCGCGCGGCGCGAAGCGGTAAACCATTTCGCTCAGGAACGCGTCGCCAGCCTGGAGCGGGCGACGCGCTGGGAAGAGGCGCGCTGGGAAATGGAACCGCTCGAAGCGCTGGCCTTGCGCTGGGCGGACGAAGGCGGTCCCGATGCCGCATGGCTCCTCAATCAGGTGAGCGCGCGCTGGCTCCACCTCGCGGAGTTTGCGCGTGCGGAGCCGCTCATGCGCCGCGCGCTGGAGATCGACGAGGCGGCTTTCGGAGCGGCGTGCCCGGAAGTGGCCGCCGGCCTGAACAATCTCGCGCAACTGCTGAAGGAAACGAACCGTCTGCACGAAGCCGAGGAGTTGATGCGGCGCGCTCTCGAAATCGACGAAACGTGCTTTGGCGCGGACAGCCCCGAGGCGGCGGCGGGACAGCTCAATCTGGGCGGTCTGCTGAAAGCGACAAACCGGCTGACGGACGCCGAGCGCCACATCCGCCGCGCGCTGGAAATCGAGGAGCGGCACTTCGGCACGGATCACCTCGAATGTGTGAACGCGATCAACAATCTCGGGTCGCTGCTCAAGGAAATGAGCCGCTATGCCGAGGCCGAACCGCTGATGCGCCGCGCGCTGGCGATCCTCGACGCGAACGGTGGGAGCGATCACCACTACTACGCCGCGCAACTGAACAATCTGGCGAGCATGTTTTACCGGACGAATCGGCTCGCCGAGGCGGAGCCACTTTTCCGTCGGGCGCTCAAATTGGGCGAGGCGCGTTTTGGCCCGGAACATCCGCAAGTGGCGAGGCGGCTGAGCAACCTCGCACAAGTCCTGCAATCCACGGATCGCTTTGCGGAAGCCGAGCCGCTCATGCGCCGCGCGCTGGAGATCGTGCGGAAGGCGTTTGGGCCGGCGCACCCGGAAGTGGCGACGCGGCTAAGCAACCTCGCGCAGTTGCTCGAGGAGACGGGCCGCGCGGATGAGGCGGAGACGCTGATGCGCCAGGCGCTGGAGATCGACGAAGCGAGCCTGGGCGCGGATCATCCCAAAGTCGCCATTCGCCTGAACAACCTCGCGCGGCTGCTGCATCACCTGAGTCGGCCAGAGGACGCCGAGCCGCTGTTTCGCCGCGCGCTGAAAATCAATGAGTCGAGCTACGGGCCGCGCGATCCGAACGTCGCTCGCGACCTCGTAAATCTCGGGCAACTTCTTGCGCACGCCCACCGGCTGGAGGAAGCCGAGCCGATGCTGCGCCGTGCGCTGGAGATTGATGAGGCTTGCTATGGCCCGGAGCATCCCGAGGTGGCGGTGGACCTTTCCACGCTGGGCCAATTGCTGCACCAGGAAGGGCGGCTGGACGAGGCGGAGCACCTCCTGCGGCGCGCTCTGGAAATTGAGCGCCGCGGCCGTGGAGAAAATCACACCAGCGTCGCCTGCGCGCTGAATAACCTGGCGGTATTATATCAAGACATGAACCGCGTGGAGGAAGCAGACCGGCTGTTCCGGCGCGCACTCGAAATCGACGAGCATCTGCTCGGCGCAAATCATATCAACGTTGGCCTCCGGCTCAACAACCTCGGCACCCTCCTGCGAGAGCAGCAGCGGCCGGACGAGGCCGCGGAAGTCCTCCGCCGGGGAGCCTTCATCTTCCTGCGCTTCACAGCGGAAACCGGCCACTTTCACGCTCACCTGCCCGCGGTGATGGACAATCTTCTCACTGTCTGGGGCGAAACAGCGCAAGACGACGGCGAGCTGGCAAAACGCGTGCGGGAGTTGTGCGATGAAGCGGGTCTCAGCGCGGAACAGCGGGCGGCGATTTTCAGTGAGTGACTTGGATGACAGGGTGCTAAATAACGCCTGTGCTCTCACTCAATGGTGCGTGCGCAGTCCTGCCTCGCATCCGACTGGCTGCCTCCCTAGTTTTGAGAAGAATCAGCCATGAGATTACCCAAGCTCTCGCGACCTGCGCCCGCAGCAATCACACCGCCGCCTTCCCAGGCGCGCGTGGCGGGCTTCCGTTACGACGCTTTCGGCAGTTACTCGACGGGCGCGGACTACCGCCTCGTGCGGCGCGTGGAGGCATTTCTCGAATCGTTTCATCGCCTCCCGAATCCCACAGGGCCGGCCCTGCCTGAGTTGGCGCTTTGCGTGGATGGCAGCGATTTCTCCATCGCCCGCGCGCGTGCCGGGCAGCGGAAACGCGGAGTGAAATCCGAAAGCGAGATCGAGAGTCTCGTGGCCGAAGAGCTTCGCCAATCGCAGCGGCTGCTCGTCTTCTGTCCGGGGCGCAAACTGCAAGGGCGGTGGAGCGATTGGGAAACGCAATGGTTTCTCAAAGAGCGCGCCCCCGGCGCGATCTATCTGGTCATCACGCGCGGTCGTGATCCGTGGGAGAATCCAGGGAGCTTTTTTTCCGAGAGCATTTTCGCCGCGGGTTTGCACGGAGGCATCGCCTACGACCTGCGTGGCGCGCGTTGGTGGGCGCGCTGGCGGTGGAAGAATGTGCGGGATTTCGATGACGAGTTGTCGCGGCTGGCGGCCGATCTTTACGATCGCAGCCTCGGCGAAGTGCAGCCGGTGTGGCTGCGGCAGCGCAGGCGCACGCTCCGCGCCGTCGTGCACGTGGCGATGGCGGTGTCGTGCGTCCTCTTGCTGCTGACCGGATTCGCCCTCTGGCAGCGCGGCCTGGCCGAATCTCGCCGCCTCGTCGCGGAACACCAGACGCGACTGGCCAATTCCCGCGCGCTCGCCGCGCAATCGACTGCGGCGCTCACTGGCGGCTATCCACAGCGGGCGCTGCTGCTCGCGGTCGAAGCGTTGCGCGTCACGGAAAGCGCGGGCGAGTCGCGCGTGATCGACGCCGAGCAGGCGGTCCGCGCGGCGCTGGCGCAAACGGGCGGCATTCCGCTGCGCGGGCACTGGAAACCGGTGTGGGCGCTGGCGATGTCGCCGGATGGCCGATGGCTCGCCACCACCGCGGAGGACGGGCAATTGCTGCTTTGGAATCCCGCACAGCCCGCGGCTTCGCGCCCGCTCGGCTCGCGCGAGGGGATGATTGAGGAAGTTCGATTCAGCCCCGATGGAAAATGGCTGGCGGCGCGTGCCCGCGATCACGGCGTCGAGCTTTGGAACCTGCAGGACGCGAATGCGCCGCGCCTTTCGCCGGGTGAGACGAAAAACGGCGCCGCGGTGAAGATTGTCTTCAGTCCCGCCAATCGCTGGCTGGCGACGACTTGGGACGATGGCTGCGTCGAGCTGCGCGACTTGCAAGCGCCGCACACTCCCGCACGTCGCCTGACAGGCCATCGCAATCCGGTGACCGACCTCGCTTTTACGCCCGACGAAGCGCGGCTCGTCACGGCGAGCGACAAGCAGTTTTTATCCGAGAAGAATGCGATTCTCTCAATGGAAGCAGCCGCTCGCGTCTGGGATCTGCGCGACCCGCAATCCGCGCCGCGGATTTTGCGCGGGCACGAAGGGTCGATCGAATGCCTCGTCCTCTCGCACGATGGCCGCTGGTTGCTGACCGGCAGCTCGGATCAAACGGTGAAAGTGTGGGATCTCGCGGTCGGCGACGACGCTGCGAAGTGGACGCTCCACGGCCACACCAAAGGGGTGAGCGGAGTGGCCATCTCAACTGATGGCCGCTGGGCCGCGAGCGGCGGATTCGATGGCGTGGTCTCCGTGTGGGATTTGCAGGCGGCCGATCCCGCAGCGAGCGCGGTGAAACTCGCAGGGCATGGAGGCACGGTGCGCGACGTAGAGTTCAGTGCCGACGGTCGCTGGCTCCTCACTCACGGCACCAAAGACAACGAAGGGCGGCTCTGGACGATGGACGGCAGCCGCCCGGCGGAACGCAGCGTCATCCTGCGTGGTCATCGTGCGCTGGTGCAGGTCGCGCGCTTCACTCCCGATGGCCGCTGGGTGCTTACGGCGGGGGATGATAAAGTTGCGCGGCTTTGGGATCTCCGCGCGCCTGATCCATCTGCGAAGCCCGTCGTTCTGGCGGGCCACGAAGACTCGGCTGCCGCGATCGCGCTAAGCGAGGACGGAAGCTGGGTGGCCGTGGCGAGTGGTCCCGCCGAGCTGCTGCCCCGAGTCGATCCCACGGCGCGGCTGTGGAATCTGCGCACGCTCAATCCGGTGGCTTCGCCGAAAACGCTCGCCGTCGATGCGGAAGGTGGCGGTGCGATATCGCGGGCCGATGGCGAATGGATCGCGACCACAGCCGCGGATTTTCGCGTGCGGCTTTGGCGCCGGAAGGATGACCATACCTTCGTATTGGGCGGTCATACCGACCGCGTTGGAAGTATGCTTTTCACCCCAGATGGCCGCTGGCTTGCGACGGCGGGCGAAGATGGCACCGCGCAGCTTTTCGATCTGCGGCGGGACGACCCTTCGATCGCCGCCTTTCAGCTCAAAGGCCATCCGGGCGCGATCCTTCACGCAGCGTTAAGCCCCGATGGTCATTGGCTCGCCACCGGAGACAATGAAACGACCGCGATGCTCTGGGATTTCCGCGCGCCTGATCCAGCGCGCTCCGGTCGCGTGCTGCTGCATCCCGATAGCGTCACCGCGCTCGCGTGGACACCGGACAGCTCGCGCTTGATCACCGGCTGCTCCGACGATGCGGCGCGCATTTGGGAAATCGGCAGCGCCGACCCCGCTCAACCGCAGTATACTCTGCCCGACCACGGCGAGGACGTGGAGGTCATCGCGGTGAGCGGCGATGGCCACTGGCTCGCGACCGCGCCGTTGTATCGCAGCGCCGTGCATCTTTGGAATCTGCGTGCCGCCGATCCGCCGGCCAGCCGGATCCTGCTCGATCACCATCACTCGGCCATTCGCGGCATCGTCTTCAGCGCGGATAACCGGTGGATGATCACGCGCAGTGCCGACACCGTCGCACAACTCTACGATTTGCAATCGGCCGCGCCACAGCCGCGCGCGCTGGCAGGCCATACAGAAGAAATCACCACGTCCGCACTCAGCGCCGATGGTCGCTGGCTGGCCACTGGCAGTGCGGACAATTCCGTCCGGCTGTGGGATCTTCGTGCCAGCGATCCCGGGAAATCGTCAGTGCGTCTGCTCGGTCACAGCGATCGCGTCGAGCAACTCGCCTTCACTGCCTCCGGCGACCACCTGCTTTCCGCCAGCGCCGATGGCACAGTGCGACTCTGGCGAGTGACGGACCTCGCCACCAACGATCTGCCGCTGGTCCTGCCGGCAGCGAGCGGCGGCGTCTTGAGCATGGAGATCGTCGCCAGTGGGCGGCTCCTCGTCACCGGCGCAGCGGACGGCATCCGCATCTGGCCGCTCTCGGCGGATCAACTCGCCACCGAAGCGCGCCGCGTGGCGGGTCGCGAGTTGCGCCCTGATGAAGCCATCTTTCTCCCGCCGCTCGCCCCGCGCGAGCCAACTCCTTTCGAACGACTCGGCACAAGCTGGCGCGCTCTCCGCAACAAACTGCAGCCTCGATGATCGGCATCAACGCAACGCGAATTTCTCGAAACCGCAGGGCAGGCTCGTACGAGAAGAACCGCGCATTGCATCGTTAATAGAGTTTCTTTATTGAACAAATGGGGCTTTCCTATGCCGTCGGATTCCGATTCCCACACCATGAATGATCCACTCATCGAGCTGAAAGCGAATCACGATCGCAACGTGTTTGTGATGATGCGATATCGCGATGAGGCGAGATTCCATACTCTCGAACGAAGTATCCGGCAGACGCTAACGTGCTTTGGATTGATTCCGCGTTTTGACAAAGATCGAGCGCTTTCCGGCACTCTCTGGATGAATATCGAACTTTACATCCGCCATTCCCGCTTTGGGATCGCCGTCATCGAGCAATTCGACAAAGTAGGGTTCAATGCAAACGTCGCGTTTGAGCTCGGCTATATGTCAGCATTGGGGAAGCCTTGCCTGTTGCTCAAAGAGCAGGGTGTCGAAGCTTTGTTCGCTGATCTCGGCGGGCAGCTTTTCAAGCCTTTCTGCGCGGGCGACAACAAAGACGATAAGACGCTCAGAAACTCGGTCCAAACTGCCGTCGCGGCATGGTGCCGCGACGATCTCGATCTGCCCGAGGCAGACTGGGGAAAAGTTGATGAGACGTCGTGGGAGAAGATCGTCGTAAAAGATCCGTGGTTTCACACGTGGATTCCATGTTCTTCACTCGGCAACGCGCACCGCAATGTCGCGGTTGTCATGGGCGAAAGCTCGCCGGCAGCCTCCGTTCCGACGCTGGAGATTGCCGCCTTCGGAACGGAGAGCGCCGGGACGAACAAATTCCTGAAGACGCTTCACGGCAGGGTGACCTTTGAATACCGCGTCGCTCCCACGGAAGTATCGCGCCAAAATATCTGTTTCTGCGTCATCCCCATGCGCAAAGATGAAAAGGGCAAGGATTTGATCGAACTGACCGGCGAGTATCAGGGCGATCAGCGGGTCTTGCGGCGCGGCAGGAGAATCGCCCGCTGGGTGCCAAAAGAGCATATGACGGATGGTGAATGGCATCGCGGCGCAGTTGCATTCGACTTTTCCCGCTACAAGGGCGAAGGCGCTCATCATTGCATTTTCGGGATCCGGATCAATGAAGGCTCGGAGATGACGGGAGCGGCCAGCATCAGCATTCGGAGTCCTCACTTCGAGCGTTTCGATACACTGCGATAGTTCCGCTCTTTCGTCCTGCCACCTTGCATACCGGCGCACTCACATGACAAGGTGCGCAGGCCCTGAATGAACTTACTCAGGAAGATTTTGAGGGAGCGGTTCCAAAAGGGCGTGTCCAAGTCGCCGGAACCATGTCTCGACTTCGATTGGCTCGATCTTTCCATCCTTGTGCTTTTCTACGTCGCCGACGATCGCAGGCAGGAAGAGCTTATCGCCGACATGCACGCCGAGGCTCCGATAGGCTTCAAACTGAGCCTCGCTAAAGAATTGGTCGGCCGTCGAGTGGTGTGGAAAGGCGGGTTCGTCGAGACGGTAGCGCCGCAGAAATTCACCCTCATTACCCGTGAGCGACAGCTTCACATAAAGCAGGTAGCCATATTGGCCACCGGGATACTCAATGCGGCAAAAACGGAAATGGGAGCGGCTGAGTCTGTGTTCGTTGAGACGCAGGTCGTCCAGATTGATGTCAATCTTGACTCCGAGATCGATGGCGGCGAGTCGCTGCAATGTCGTCAGGGCCGCGAAGGTCATGCACTCATCCTGTTCCCCATCGACGGCGACGATGTATTGGCAGCGACGCCGCAACAGCTCATACACTCCGAGGTTCTCGATGTGGCCGCCATCGGAGATGTAGAGCCACGGAGAATGCTCGTCCATCGAGCCGAGCATTTCTTTCACCAAGAACCAAAGGCCTGGCGCGCCGCCAAAGTGCCACGCCCACTTTTTCGGATTCCTGACCCAGTAACCCAGCCGAACATTGAAGAGTGCGAGCCAGAAACTGAGCTTTCTCTTTGTTCCGAGACCCATCTGAGGAGCGGCCGCTGCGCCGGAAATGGCCATCGCCGTTCCGAGGTCGAGATGTTGGTCTTTCGCCTCCCACTCTTTAGTTTCCGCATAGCCGGTGAGTGGGCTCCCACAGAGCGCCGGACTGAATAGAAAGAAATCCGTGAGCCGCCCCTGCATTTCGCCCCTTTGCGTGGCAGGTACATTGAGCGCCGCATTGATGAGATGATAGGGAGCGCGTTGGGTGCTCTGCCCAATCATGGAGAGCTTCACGTCAACCGCTTCCGCAAACGGAAAACCGGGTTTGGGATTGGCAGAAGGCTGAATCAGGTATGCCTCCGCTAGTTTATTGCGGTAGTGTCGATGGGGTGAGGTGAAGTTGATGTTAAGCAGGAAGACGTAAACAACCCCAAGCACGAGCGCGACTGGCGCAAACCATCGGTTCCCTGCCGATTCATATAGCACTAAATAGACTCCAAAGAAGAAGACCGGCGCAGTTACCACAGAAAGCAAACCGAGCACGGCTTTCGTCCCGTCGAAGATGCGTCCCGCAAAGCCCGCAAATGCCGCCGAGAGCAGCGACAGGGCGCCAAGAGATGCGATCAATGTTTTCTCGGACCACCATGTCCACTCATTCTGCAATGCCCACTGAACGGACTGATGACAATACCCCAACCCATTCCACATTCCGACCAACAATAAGGCGGTTCCGAGCAGAAACCAGCCTCTGTCTGCCGATTTCTGACATCGCCGCCCACCGCGCATCAATAGCAAGGAAAAAAATGCCCAGGCGAGAAGAAGCGAGGCCACAAACTGAGGCGGCGTTTTCCAGATCGCCGGCCACACTGATAAAGCGGTGACTTCCTTCCAAAACTGGCCAAGCCAGCCGAAGATTCGAATCTTGTATTCTATCAAAGCCAGAATTCCGGCGATCAGGATCACAGCGGACCCGTTGAGCATCATGCCGAAGAGCTGAGCGCCGACCATCTGCAGTCGTGCTGCCACCGATCCCGTTGCGAGATATTTACTATGATGCCGAATGTGTCGCAGGGCTTCCGCTTCACCGCCTTCGCGAAGGAACGGCAGATTTTCCGCGCGCAGTCCAATCTCCGCGGATAGGTTTGCAGGTGTGTTAAGATAAGCAGTCAGAAATGACCCAAGGTAACCGCCGCCGGAAACCGTCGAGAGGTAGTCGAACTGCGGCAGCAATCCGCGTCTCGCCAGCGCAACCATCACGCCCAGCGAAAAAGTGGCTGAGCGGATACCCCCGCCTGAAAGAGCCAGCGCCACCGCATGTTCCTTCTTTTCCGGCAGGCCGTAGTGTCGCCGGCGAGATTCAATCGCCGTTTTCTCGGCATGGTTGAGTTTTTCTGCATCCGCAGCCTTCATTCCGCCTTGCGTTGGAGGAATTTTCCAAGCCACCACACGCAACATTTCCTGCCGCAGAGCTGCATCGTGGGAACTTTCGCCTGGCTCGACAGCTTTGGGTGGCGGCTGGCCATCGCGCAGATGGCGCAGCAAATCCTCGAACCTCCGAAGCACCGTTTGAACCTCGATGAGTTCCGCCCGGAAGACATCCGTGGTGTCGAGCGCGAAAAGCAAACCTCGCTCGCTTCGGCGGTGCCACTTCGCCGTGAAAGGGCGCACCTTATTGTTCAAGACCTGCCAGGCGACCTCGGTGAAGTGGCGGGCTCCAGGCGACTCGTCGCAGATGGTGCGCGTTTTGTCGAATAACGCGTAGATACTGTCCAACGCTGTCTTCTCAACGCCGTCGAGATAGCCAAGTTTCTGCGTGGCGATGCGAGAGATCAATTGCAGATGGAGCCTCGCCGCCGCTTTCCGATCTTCTTCGCCCGGTTCCCAAGGTAGTCCACCCCAACGTCCGGAGAATTCGGCGTCGAATCCACAGCTTGCGTAGGCATCGAGAAAAGTTTTCCAGGTCATTCTTCGGGGCGGCGATGGTAACGACGTGAGTGACCTTTTGGCGAGACTTTGGTGTGAGACTCGTTGAAGCTCACCGCATGAACGGACCCACGACTGACCAGCGTGTCTTTATCAGCTACGCCCAAGGCGACACGGAATACGCGTCACGGCTGCGAGAGTTGCTCACCAACGCAGGCCTCACCGTTCTGTCTGGCGACGAGCAAGCGCCGGCAGTCGCGGTTGTTCGCGACGCCACTGAAGAGCAAGCCGCGCAAGCGACCACCAACATTGTGCTCATTGGGCCGAACACCCGGTTCAGCAAATGGGTCGATGCGGAAATCGAACTTGCGACCAAACCGAGCAAGAGCGGTCCGGGTGCGGGCTTGATCGGCGTCGTCCTGCCAACACACGACGACTACACGAAGCCCTACTACGAGCCCGAACTCGTCCCGTTGCGACTGCATGACCGTATTCAAGGCGAGTATGCGACCTTGAAGAAATGGAGCAATGATCCGAAGGAAATTACCCAATGGATCGCGGACGCCGATCGACGGAGGCATCGCTACGACGCGACGCCAAGCGTTCGAGCGTTGCTGGAATTACGTCATTTCCCGTGGTCGGAAGGCACAGAGGCGCAGGTGTCGGCTCCCGCGCCGGACGCGACTGCGCCATGATCGACGCGTCGCTCGATGTTTTTGTGGTGCACCATGCCGCGGATCGGCTCGCCGAGTCTGTGGTCGATGGATTGCGTCGCGCGTTTGCGGTGAATGTAGAAGATCCGGACGCGCCCGCAACGTCGGGCGACCCTTTCAGCAACGTCTCGGTCATCGCCTGCAATCAACCCGCGGATTTCGTCGCCGCCTGTCCGCCCGACACCGCGCGCGCGCTTTTCGTGGTGCTCTTGAAGAGCGAGATGCTCGGCGATGATTGGCTGCCAATTCTGGAAGTGCTGGCGTTCCGCCTCGAACAGGCCAGCCTCGCGCAGATTCCCCGGCAGGGCGCACTCGTCTTCATTCACGATGCCGGCGACCGCGGAAAGTTTCCCGACGCGCTGATCGAAAGCGAGGCCAGCGAGTTCTCTAAGCTCGGCGAAGAGCGCATGCGCCCGCACAACCTCGCACTTCTCGCCCTGCACCGTGCGCGGCTCCTGCTCGGTCGCGAACCAGGCGACGACAACGCGCTGCGACTTTTCATCAGCCATGCGAAAGCGGACGGCATTTTCCTCGCCGACGCCCTGCGCAACTTCATCGCGCAAGTGCCGGAACTCCGCGGCTGGTATGATGCGGACGACCTGCAAGCCGGGAAGCGCTGGCGAAAAGAATTGGAAGCCGCGGCATCCCGCAGTGTGCTCGTGGCAGTTCGCACCGAGGGATACATCAACAGCCGCTTTTGCCGGGATGAATTTGAGTGGGCGCTGGCCAACGGCGTGCCCATCGTCGTCGTGGACGCCCTGCGTTCCTCCTCCATTCCCGCCGCGCCGCTGCCGTTTGCCGCAGTGCCCAACGTCCGCATCGGTGACGGCAACGTCCATCGCGTGCTCCGCGCGGCTCTGCGCGAGCATTTGCGCATCCTGCTGGTCGAGACTTCGCTCGCTGAATCTGCCGCGTTGCTTCCAGCCTCGGCTTGGAAAGTTTGGCCGCGGCTGCCGTCGTGGGCTGCGCTTTCCCGGCACCTGCCGGATCCTGCGCCGGCGGCGGCGCAGGGCGAGCGCATCATCGTGGTGGTGGAGAGCCTCTCATCCGGCATGGAGTTTTCCGCCGCGTGCAATTGGCTGTCCCGACTTCAACAACCGGTGCGGCTGCAGAGCGTCACCGATTTCATCCAATATTGCGCAGCGCAGCGCCCCGCTCCCAGCTTGCCCGCATGAAAAACGACAGCCGTTCACTCGTTGGATTGCGTCTCGGGATTTCCATTTCCGAGAGCAAGATCGACGTGCCCTATCGCGTGGACAGCCGCTTCGTCAATGAACTCACGGTGCGCTTCGCCTCCACCTGGCTCAACGGCGGTGGTCAAGTCGCGCTCGGCCACCGCTGGCACGCGGGCGGGATCATGCAGCAGGTGGCTCATTGGGCACGCGAGTTTCAGTGGATCGACTGGGATATGACGGAAGAAGAAAACGCCGGTGCAGGTGTGCAAATCCTGAACCTCCTCGGATGGCCAGATGCACCGCCGAACTGGGATGCGACCGAACGCGAAGAGCTGGCGGGCATTCTTGAAAGTCGAATGATCGAGCCGCCCGGCATTGCGACCAAAGACCTTGATGTCGCTAGCGATCCAGGCAGGTTCGCCCGCATTCGGGCGCTCACTGCGATGCGGCAAGAACTTGCCAGCGTTTGCGATGCGCGAGTCTGCATCGGCGGCGCAAGCGGCAACCCAGAGCGTCGTTTGCCGGGAGTGCTCGAGGAAGCGCTCTTCACCTATCAAGCTGGGAAACCACTTTACATCTCCGCTGCCCTGGGCGGTGCTTCCAAAGCGATGGCCGACGCCATCCTCCAACGCCGCCTGAGCGACGAAGCACACGAACTCTTTTTCACGCCGCCGCCGATGGTGCCTATCATTGAGAGCCATGCCTCAACTCAGACGTTATCGTTCAGCGAATCCGCCAGCACGCCGAAAGGCTGGAATGCGCTTTCCGAATTTCAATCCATTCCAATCGCTCGCCTCGCCGCCCAATCCGGCCTGCTCGAAGACGAAGTGCTCAATCTCCTCACCACACCCGAACCGCAACGCGCGATGGGCTGGGTGATCGCCGGGATGGGCCGCCTGCGCGCTTCGCGTGGCGGCTGATTTTTTCGCGCGATGCGGTCATGGCGTCGAGATCCTGCCTACCAGCCACCAATCGCGGGATTCCTTCTTGCGCCGATGCCGGTTGTGCAAGCTTTTCAATTGAACGCGAACTCAAACGTGCGGTCTGACTGGCGCACACATTCGCCGATTATGCATTTATGAGCGTCCCGGCCACTGAACCCCCAAGCGAGGCAGAGAGCCACAATGCTCCGCCCCCCGCACCCAGACAGGTGCCTGAATCCAGTCCTCTGCAACGTCGAAGCCTATTCGCATGGCTCATCGACAGCTTGTATGGCTACGATGTCTTTATCTCCTACACCCGGCTGGACGACCCCCGGAGCCAGTATGCGAACGCACTCTTTGTCGCCCTGACCGAGCGCCGACTGCGCTGCTTTCTTGATGTTCACGAGATTGATCGAGATGGGCCGCTGAGCGCCGTGATCGCCGGGAAGGTGCGCGCCAGCCGCACCATCCTCTTTCTTGGCGGGACCGCCGCGGGCGATCGCCGCGCCGTGCTGGACGAGGCGCAACTCGCAATCGACTTGAAAAAGCGGGTAATGATTCTCGACCGCGGCATTGGCTGGGAGAATTCGACAAGCAAGCTGCGCACATTCTTTCCCAATCACCTGGCCACGCCGACGCAAACGGAGGAGCACCCATCAAAGGCGACAGTGGAAGTGATTCGTCGGCATGTTGGCCGATGGCGCATCAACTTTGTTCGTCGAATGACGATTCTTTTTGCATTCATAATCGTGCTGGCGCTCGCCGCGATCAGTTTTCTTTCGTATCGTGCTGAATCACAGGCACGGGTGGAAGCCACGAAACAGCGCGGTTTTGCCGAGGAACGAGAAAGAACCGAAAAGCTTGCGAAAGACGACGCAACGAGCCTTTTTAATCTTCTAAATCGAGATATTCGGCGAGTCTTCGCGACGATTGGACGCCGAGACTTGAGCAATCGGGTTGCCACCGTAGTGGGGGCCTATCAAAAAGGAAATTTGGTCAAGGTAGAGCGAGTTTACTCCCTTGATGCGCCCGACCAAAATTGGAAGGCTCTCGCAAACTCCATTTTCAAATCTGAAAGTTATGAGCAGGATCTAAAGGAACTGCAAAAAAACGTCCCGCCGGAAAAAGTGCGTGGCTACTTGTCCGATTGGCAGCAGGACGACCCCGACAATCCCGACCCTCCCATTCTGCTCGTAAACTGGCTGCTGAAACGAGACACCGATGTGAAGCTAAATGGCAAAACGATTCCTGCAGGAGAATTCAAGATCGAGATTCGAGGAGATAATATGATCGCCGTCGACAGTGACGGCAAGGAACACCTCTTAAAGATGGAGGACCGTCTCGACCCAAAGGCCGCACGGGAAGCGCTCCAACTGCTGAAGGAAACGCGAGACCGTTTTCCTCACCGCCTGGATATTCATCTTGGTGTGGCGCACATTGCGGACATGCTCAAGATGCCGGACGAGCAATTTGACGCGCTCAAGGCCATGGCGCGCGCAGCGCGCACCCACGCAGGAAAACTCAGGTGGGAGTGGGAGACGCCGCTCGAGGCTTCAGAGGAAGCCGAAATCATGTGGCACCTGCATAACCTCGGTCTTGAGCAATACAAAACGAAGACGAAAGATGGCCTGGAGCACTTTCTCCGGATTGCCCAACTAATGGCTGAGGAATTTCCCCGGCAGGCCGCGCCCTGGAACGATCTCGCCGTTTACTACGGTGAGGTCGAAGACTGGCAAAATCGGCAGAAGGTACTCGAGAAAGCAATGCCGATCACCCCGGATGATCCAGTCGTGCTTTTTAACTTCGGAAGTAATAGCCGGCGCCTGGGCTTGGCAGATCGAGCGGCTTCGGCATTTCGAAAAATCATTGAGTTAAATAACGATCCAAAGCTGATTGGCTGGGCGCATGAGCAACTGAGAGAGATGGGCATAGAGAAGAAAGCTGTTCCCGCTGACCCGCCCAAATGATCAACCCGGCGGCAGTGCCTCCCATTTTTCGACGATTTCGCGCAGTCGCTGATCGGCGCTTTCCCCTGCGTCCGTCAGAAATGGCCGAGCGATTTCCACGGCTTCCGCGTGCCGCGCGCGCGCTTCGTCGGCCCTACCGCGGGCACGCAGCAGCTCGGCGTAGTTATACAAATCGACGGCGATCTCAGGATGCGCAGCGCCGTAGATTGAACGATCGGCGATGAGAGTCCCTCGATAAAGGCGCTCGGCGCGGTCGAGTCGGCCTTCCTGCCAGTAAATGTGCGCGAGATTGTTCAGCCGTGTGCCGAGCCGCGGGTGACGGCGCCCAAGAGCTTTGCGGTCGATCGACATCGCGTGACGCAAGGCGGCGCGGGCGAGTGGAAGCTGGCCGTCGAGTTGCGCGAGACGGCCCAAATTATTCCATGTTGAAGCGACCTCAGGATGATCTTTCCCGAGTTTCGACGTCTGGATGTCAAGGGCACGCTGTCCAAGCGTCATGGCACCCGCCAAGTCTCCTCGATTTCTCAGCACAAACGAAAGGTTCAAGCAGACGATGGCGACGCGCAAATGCGAGTCGCCATGCACTTCCTCGTCGATGGCGAGCGCGCGGCGGAAATATTGCTCTGCTTCCTCGTCACGCCCCATGTCGGTGAGCACGAGTCCGAGATTGCTACAACCGTCGGCAACTTCGCTGTGGTAGTCGCCGAAGGTGCGCTGGTCCATTTCGAGCGTCTCGCGCAGCAAGGTTTCGGACTCACCTAGCTTTCCCCGCAATCGCAGGAGCAGCGCGAGATTGTTGGAGTCGCGGCCGACTGCTGGATGATCCGTGCCGAAGATTGCCGTGTCGGCGGCCAGTGCTGCGCGGAATGACTCTTCGGCCTCTTCAAATCGGCCGAGGTCTTGGAGCAAAAGACCGAGATTGCTGCGAATTGTTGATGCCTCGGGATAAGCGGGACCATGGTGCCGCTCAATGATCACCCACGCTTCGCGATACGCCGCTTCCGCTTCTGCGAAGCGACCGAGGCGCCAGAGCAGGCTGCCTCGATTGCTCAAACCCGGAGCGAGCTTTGAGCTCCCCGGCGGCAAAAGCGTCCGATCAAGCGCCACGGCTCGATCCGAGATCGCGGCGGCTTCGTCGAAGCGATTCATGCTCACATAGAGCGCAACAAGATTGTTCAACACATTGGCGGCATCCACGCTCTCGCCGAGCCGCCGTTCCTCAAAGATGGCGAGCGCAGTCTGGTAGTGCTTTTCCGCCTCGGCCAGTTGATCGAGCCGCTCCGAAACGGTTCCAAGGTTTCCCTCGATCCCCGCGACCTCTGCGCTGCGTGGGCCGAAATGACTCGCGCGTAGCCGAAGCGCCCGACGCATGCAGTCCGCGGATTCCACATGAACCGCCTTGCGGAGCAGCAACACGCCGAGCTGGCTCAGCAGCCTGCCTGCAGGTTCAAACAGGTTTGCCTTCTCCGCCCACGAAACTGCGGACAGCACATGCGGGCGCAGCGAATCCCAAACTCCCCAAGTCTGTGGATCGTGCGGATCACCGGTAGCGTAGGCATCGACGAGATCCATGCAATCGGACAGCCACGCGTGTCGCTCCGCAGGCTCGGGCAATCGCGCCCGCGTCACTTCCTGCACCAGACGGTGAATTTGCACCGAGTCCTTCCCGGCCCGGTGAAGCAGCGAATAGTCCGCCAGCTCTTTCAAAGCCGGCAGCGGCTTCGACCGAGCGACGGCGAGCCGTGCTGCGACCACCCCGGCTGCCGCCTCCGTGCGAAAAAGGTCTCGCGGCGCGGGATCGGTGGAAAGCCAGCAAAGCAATCGGAGCAGTGCGCGCGCGTCATCGCCGAGTTCGGCGAAACTGGTCTCCCAAGTCGTCGCGACGCTGCGCGGATAACGCATCAAATCTTCGTCAAACCACGCGCGCACCGCCGCATCCTCACGCGCCCAGCGCTTGTGATATTCGGCAAAGCTCAGGCCATGGAGATTGATGAAAGCGCTCGCCTGCTCGAGCGCCAGCGCCAGCCCACCGAGATCGTCCGCGAGCGCAGCCGCCGCATCCCCGTCGTCGTCGGTTTCACGTCGCGTCAGGCATTTGCCCAGCAGATATGCCACCGACGCCACCTCGCTGAGCACGCCCAGGGCGATCGTCTGCACGCCCTCGTTCCAATTCGCAAGGCGGCTGGTGACGATCACCCGGCCGCCGCCCAGCCGGGGCAGCACCTCGCGAACGGCAGCGGCCGCATCCGGCGAATCGGCGTTGTCGAGGATGAGTAGCCACCCCGTTTCGCGTTCGAGCCAATGAAGAACGAGTTCAAGCTGCCTCGCCTCATTATCCTCCTCCGGTTCGCAAAGCGCGAGCGCCTCGGGACGCGCCAGCCGGCTCAGACTCAGCGCGAGCACTTCCGGTGTTTCCGCCGAAACAAAGAGCAACGCGGAATAGCGGTCGGCAAATGCCCATGCGTACTCCACGGCCAGCCGTGTCTTCCCGATTCCGCCCAGCCCGTGAATCGTCTGCGCCGGCACGAGCGCTACCGTTCCTCCCTGCACGGAGAGCCGATCGTGCAGTGCGGTCAGCTCCGCCGCGCGTCCGACGAACAGCGCACCCATCGCCGAAAACGGGAGCACGCAAACTTTGCGCGGCCGTTGCGGCGCAAGCGGAGGAAAATCTATGGCGCGAATCAGACGCTCTAGTTCCTCCAACGATCCAAACGAATGCCAAAGCCCGCCGGCCAGCGCGCCTCCGACCGCATCGCGATGTTCGCCCTGAAGCAATTGCACTTGCTCCGGCTCAACGTTGACATGCGGATCGAGGGGACAGCTTTCCGCCGCGAAAAATACGTGGCACGGCTTGCCGAGCGCCCGGGCAAAATCCCATTCGAGCTGCGCGAAGGAGCGCCGCGGCGCATGGGCCGGCCGATCCGCCGGCTCGCCGCCAAACTGCCAGCCGATCAAAAAGAGCACCGCGTCGCTGATCTGAATCAGCTCCCACAAATGCCGCCGCACCGCGCGATACTCCATGGTCGCAAACGTCTCTTCATCGATGGCTTCCAGCTTCTTTTCCTCACGTAGAATTCGCGCCGCCGCTTCACGGTAACGGCGCAAATCGCAGGTCGTAGAGCTGACAAAGATGCGAAATTTCCGAGGCATTGTGTGAGGCTAGCGCCCCAAGCGGCAGCACTCAAACTTTCACCAAGACCGGCGTTGAACCTCACGTCACAGTCCATTGCATATCCACCGTTTCCATCAGCGAAAAGTTGATCGCCGCTCTCGCGTTTCGAGCGGAGCGTCGCTAGAAACGCTTCAGTGCAAACAACGCCCGAAATCCTGACGCTCAACGACTACCAGTTGATCGCGCGCCGGACCGACCAAAACCGTCAAGGCGGCTTGGATGGGTTGGCGTTTCCGTTGCTTGGTCTTTTCGGCGAAGTCGGCACCTTGCTTAGCGCCCTGAAGAAAAAGCAGAGGGATCGCGAATCTTTTGTCGGTTACAATGAAGCAGTGTTTGAAGAGTTCGGTGATGTTCTGTGGTATTTCGCCAACATTTCCTCGCGAGCATCTCTCAAACTCGGCGCGTTGGCGCAGAAGATTTTTCGCGGGCTGCAAGATTGGGACGAGACGGAGAGCAATCCGTTTAAGACATTTGAAGACATCCAATCTCGGAAGCAAACATCGGGTTCCACCGAGTCCACGGCATTTGAGTCGGCCTTGATCTCGCTGGCTGGAAAAGTCGGCTTGCTCCTCAATGACTTTAATCAGCAGCGGATTGCCAAGAATCGCGATGTCCTCTCCGCGCATTTGCTCGACATCTTTCGCGCCCTGATCGAGGCGGCAGACGTGGCCGGCATCAGCCTCGCCGAGGCGGCTTCCCGCAATTTGGGCAAAATCCACAGCCGCTGGCCGGAACAGCGCACTTATCCTCCACTTTTTGACGAGGGATTCGACGCGCTGGAACAATTTCCGCGCAAGGTCACGATGCACATTTTCGAGAGGAAGCGGGGTGAGAAAACTTACGTCATTCAACAGTGCAATGGCCTGAACATCGGCTCGGCACTCACGGATAATCGGATGACCGATGATGATTACCGTTTCCACGATGTGTTCCATCTCGCCTACGTTGCGATCCTCGGCTGGTCGCCGGTTCTGCGCGGACTCTTCAAGTTGAAACGAAAGAGCCAACCGAAGGTAGATGAAGCTCAAGATGGCGCCCGTGCCATTCTTATCGAAGAGGGAATCTCGACCCTGATTTTCCATCGAGCCGCTCGACTCAATCACTTCGAATCGATCACCTCGCTCGACTATTCCCTTCTCAAGCTGATTCCCGAGTTTGTCAGTGGATACGAGGTTGAGGCCTGTCCGCTTTGGCAGTGGGAGCAGGCGATTCTCGAAGGCTTCACCGTCTTCCGAAAGCTGCGTGCACACCGCCGCGGGATCGTGACTGCTGATCTGACAGCCCGCACGATCACCTTTGCTGAACTGCCGTAATGACGCCAACCCGCTTTGTCGAGCAGCTCGCCGCCATTTCTTTCCGCGGCGTCTTTAATCCCTACCGTGATGCGTGTTCCCAGCACGATCATTCGGATTCCCCAGCGATTCGCCGGATGAATCTTCAGCGTTATGTGGAGGCTACGGTGTCGTCAGGCATGGACTCTATCTGGCTAGGGCGGGATTGTGGCTACCGGGGGGCGCGCCGGACGGGCATCGCGCTGACGGATGAACTGCATTTGACGGCATTGGAAATGCATTTTGGCATCAGCGGTCTCGCCAAGGCTACCGTCGGGGGCCTCGTGAAAGAGCGGACCGCCACCGAAGTCTGGAAAGTGCTGCTTGAGATGAAAGCGAAGGCCTTTCTGTGGAACGTATTTCCATTCCATCCGTTTGAAGAAGACAACCCCATGAGCAACCGGCGCCACACCGCTGGCGAGTTTGCACGGTGCAGTGAGTTGCTCGTCGAGTTGTTGAAATGGTTGCAACCGCAAACCATCATCGCACTTGGCGCGGATGCTTATGGTGCAGTCCAGCGGTTGGGATTTCCTGTATCCCTCGTGCGGCATCCAAGTTATGGAGGCCAAACTGCCTTTGCTGCGGGAATGCGTTCGTTATATCGTTGCAGAGCCGACGCCACGCTGAGGACTAGCTAGGACTAGCTGATGCGATTGTTTCCTGCCGAGTAACGCTTTTCGCTCTGATTGAAGTCAAATGGATCGGCACTCACGCAGTTGAGCGCATCGGAATATTCGTCTTCCAGCCACGCAAGGATTCCCGTGCATGCTTCCAAGTCGAAAACTCGATGTCGTCGGCCGTTTTTGTAACCAAGCGCAGTCAGAAGTGGCGCGGGGAACATTGGGGCGGCTTTTCCGAAATAAAAAAAGTGCCGTGACACCAAAACGAAATCGGGCCGCGTATCCGTTCCCAGGTTGTGAGAGTTGATGCTACCGTCTGCGTTACTGTGGTGGGAATCGGCCTGACGCCACTGATTACTGTCTGCATCAAAATGGTAAATGTTGTCGCCCACCATCATCTTTCGACTACCGGTGCGAATCGGCTTCTTATCAAGAAATTCAGCGGATTCCCAATATTGGTTGAAGTTAAGTTTGGCATTTACGCGCATGGCAAAAATGCACCGGCCCGTGGCCTTCAGTCGCGACCCGCCTACACCGATCACCCAATCGCCTGGCTGCGCACCTTTCCGGATGTCAGGTTTGCAGGTGGCAAGGGTGCAGCAGCCGTGAAAAGGATTTGGGGCAAAGCCGAAGTCTCGGTCCACGACATAGACATACACTCGGCTCATTCTTTAGCATTCTAATGCGACACGGCTGTGGGTTGCTTCTCGCGGAGAACCATCGGGATTTTGGAATGGATTGTCGGTGCCATCGATCGCCGTGATAATACTGTCCGCGTTCCAGCCAACGATGCACGACGCGTATTTTTCCAAGGCATCCGGTTTACCGGCTTCAGTGCCGCCATGCTCATAGACGCCCACAATCCTCTTCCCTTGTTTGTTGGCTTGCTCGATCTCCCAGTTTACCCACGGTCGCTTGTGCGTGTCTTTGCCGATCAGGACGACGACCGTCCCCGCCCAAGAAATTTTCATGCGGAGCAGGCGCCGGATCGTTTCCGGTTTGACCAGCCCTTTGTCCAAACGCCGTTGGTTGGCTGGCTTTGCGCGAATTGAACTGTTTCGGAAGTCATAGCCCTTCCGCCCGAGAAGCGCAGTAAATTTGCTGACTTGAGCGTCGTCGGCGTGATGATGGCTGATGAAGACATGCCGCCGTTTGCTGTCGGATTCCATGGTAGTGATTAAGAGTCTTTTCTCGAAAAGAAAAGGAAGATACACCGATCTGGTGAAAAATCCGACCCTCAAATTATTTCGCGACGCGGTCAAGTATTGACCTAGCGGTGACCTGCAATGAGCCACGACGATTCCATGTCCAACACGCCGCCGGCGAGTCCGCCGCTGGGCATGTCGGAAAAGCTCGACCAAACATCGGGAACCGTGAAACCGGGATTTTGCTTCGATGCTTTCGTGAGCTATCGCCGCGGTGATGGCGGGCGGGCGGCGCGCTGGCTGCGTGGCTGGTTGCGCAGCTACCGGCTGCCGCGCTCGGTGCGGGCGCAGTTGCCCAAGGATCGCGCGGTGCGCGAGCCACTCGGCATTTTCCTCGACACGGAATACAGCCGCGCGGTTCCGGACTACTACGACCGCAATATTCTCCCAGCCTTGCGGGAGTCCGAGTTTCTCCTCGTGATCGCCTCACCGCAGGCGCTGCTTCCAGGGGCAGATGGTGGGAAGAACTGGGTCGAGCGGGAGGTCGGCGATTTCCTCACGACATCACAACGCGAGAACATCATCGCCGTGACGACGCCGGATTTTGCGCGCGACGCAGGCGCCGTGACGCACCTGCCCGGCGGATTGCTGGAAGAATTTCCGCGGCTGCAGATCGTCCTCCTGCGTACGCTTTCTTGGTGGCGTTTCGTTTGGTGGCCTTGGACGTGGCGCATGCGAGATGCCGCGCTCACTTGTGTCGCTGCGCTGCACCATATTCCCTCGGAACTGATGCCATTGCTGCGGCAGGAGGAAGAGCGGCTGCGGCGAAATCGGCTCGGCTGGGTCGCGGCGGGCGCATGCGCGCTGTTGCTGGTGGTCACGCTTCTCAGCGGCTGGGCGCTCATGGCTAATCGCCAAAAACTTGCGGCTCTTCAGGACGTGTTGCGCATCTCGGACATCCGCAAGGTGAGCGAGTTGAACGAGCGCGCCGAAACAGAACTCTGGCCGATGCATCCCGCAATGCGTCCGCAGATCAATGCGTGGCTCGGTGAGGCTCGCACACTCCTCGCCCGACTCCCCGAGCACGAAGCGACACTGGCGGCGCTCGATCGGCGTCAGGGCTTGAGTGAAACGGAACGTGCGTGGTGGCACGCCAATCTCCAGGAACTCACCCGCAGCCTGCGCGCGCTTGGCGGCGCGGCGCATCCAAACGTGCCATCCCTCGATCGGCTCACTCGGCGCGGCGAGCGCATTGCATGGCTGGAAAAAACAACGCTCACGGACGTCGCTGGAGCTTGGGCACAAGCGCACGCGGCCATCGCTGCGCTCCCGGCCTACCATGGTCTGCAACTCACGCCGCAATTTGGCCTGGTGCCACTCAATCGCGATCCGCAATCCGGCTTGTGGGAATTCTGGCATCCGCTCTCCGGCGAACGCCCGCAACGTGATCCGCTCTCCGGACGCTGGATTGTGACTTCCCAGACGGGCCTCGTGCTTGTGCTCCTGCCGGGCGGGAAATTCCGCATGGGAAGCCTGCCTGGTCCGCCGGCTACGCCGAATGAACTGCCCGCCCATGATGTCGAGATCGGCCCATTTTTTCTCTCGAAGTATGAAATGACCCAAGGGCAATGGGCTCGCTTTACGAATCTGAATCCGTCGTATTTTCGCTCTGGCAGCGTCGCGGATCGCCGAACGGTCACCGACGTGCATCCCGTGGAAAATGTGAGCTGGGAGGAGTGCGCGTTGACGCTCTGGGAGATGGATTTGCGGCTGCCGACCGAAGCGCAGTGGGAATACGCGGCGCGCGCCGGCACTACGACCCAATATTTCACCGGCGACGATCCGAAGTCGCTCGCCGGATTTGTGAACATCCTCGACGCCTTCGCCAAAAGCAGCAACGAAATCCGCACGGCTGATCATGCCGAAATGTGGCTCGACGATGGCCACGGTTTCCACGCGCCCGTCGGCACGTATTCCGCGAATCCCTTCGGCCTCCACGACATGCTTGGAAATGTTATGGAATGGTGCTGGGATCTCTCCGGACGTTATACTACCTTGGTTCGGCGAGGCACCGGTGAGCGGCTCACTTCGCCGCTGGCGTTGCGTGTTTTGCGCGGCGGCGGTTTTTCGCAAGTCGCCGTGGATGCCCGGTGCGCACGGCGGTGGGAAGCGCAACCGAATTCCCACGTCAACTACGCGGGAGTGAGGCCCGCGCGGTACATCGCACCACCGGAGGAAAAGCCGCCGGTTTGGAAGGAAGCCGGCGACCTCACCCGTCGCGAAGCGTGGCAGCATTTCGATCAGGGGAAATCGCTCGGTGAAAAGCGACAATACGCGGAAGCGATCCAGGAGTTCGAAGCCGCAGTCGCGTTGGTTCCAGACTTCCTCGACGCGCGGATGAATCGCGGCGTGGCACTCGTGTTGTCGGATCGGCGCACGGAAGCGATCACGGAGTTCGAGGCGATCGTAAAATTGAAACCCGATCATGCCTTCGCACGGGCGAAGCTCGCGCAGGCGCTGGCGGAAGCGGGCCGGACGACCGAGGCGATCCCTCACTATCGCCAAGCCTTCGACGCTCTCGCCCAGCCTTACCCCGAGTTGACGCGCCTGTTGATGGAAGCTCTCGCGAAGGAAAACCGGCTCGACGAAGCCATCGCCGCGGCGGAGGCGCATTTGCGAAAAAGCGATCCCGACGCCGGCTTCTGCTACCGCTACGCTTGGATTCTGAGGCAGCGCGGGCGGTTGCCCGAGGCGATTCAGCAATTCCAAAAATCGATCACGTTCGAGCCATCAGCCCGACGCCACGCCGATCTCGCCGGCACACTCGCCGCCAACCGGCAACCGGACGAAGCACGCCGCCATTTCCACGCCGCTATTGCGCTCGCCCCGCACGAGGATTCCATTCATCGCGAGTTCCTCAGCTTTCTCACCGAGCAGCGCGACGAGCCAGGCATCCGAGTTGAAGAAGCGCGCTGGCAACAAGCAGCCGCAGCCGCGCCATCCCCGCCATGACGGAGCCACCCGCGAGCACCGCTGCCTCCCCGCCGCGCCGTCGGGCGTTGCTCGACCGCTTCTTCGGCTACGACTACTTCATCGCTCACCGGAGCGCTGATGGAAAAACCTACGCGCGGGCGCTGCATGATCGGCTTACCAGCCTCGCGGCACCCTTCCGTTGTTTCATCGACCGTCACGATTACGCACTCGGCGGCGATCTTCCGAGAATGCAGACCGCCGCCTTGCGCAAGGCCGCGCGACTTATCGTCGTAGTCACGCCCGGGGCGCACATCGCGCCCGACAAGGGCGAGGATTGGTTGCTGGGCGAAGTGCGCGAATTCAAGGCCAGCCACAGCGTCACGGCGGTCATCGTCCCGATCGGCACCGCCTCACTGCTGGATCCCGCGGGTTGGCCTGACTCACCGCTCCTCGCCGAGATTCCGCACTTGCCCAATGGCAACTGCATTCTCGAAACCGACCCTGCCCGGCTCGCGGAAGCGCCTTCGGAGGAAACCATCGCGCGGCTGATTCTCGACTTCACCGAACGCCGTCAGGAACGAACACGCCTCCGCGTTTTTCAAGCACTCTCCGCAACACTCGGACTGCTGCTTCTCACCGCCGCCGTCCTTGGAATGGTCGCGCACTTTGCCCGCGAGCGCGCTTCCCGAAATGAGCAGCGCGCGCGTGTCTCAAAAATTGCCGCCGAGGGCATCGTGGACGACATGCTGCGCGAACTCGGCCACAAGCTCGAAGCTGTCGGGAAGCTGGAGCTGCTGGAGGGCGTGACCTCCGCGGCGGAGAATTATTTTGCACACATGGACGCCGGGCTGCGCGACGCACAGACCGAGACACACGCGGCGCTCGCGGCCATGACGAGCGGCGACATCCTGCGTCAAAAAGGTGATCACCTCGCGGCCCGCAAGCAATACGCCAAGGCAGAAACGCAACTCACCAAATTAGCCGCCGACGCGCCACACGACGCACGTCTCTGGCGGGATCTGGGCACGGCCCGCAATGATCTCGCGCTCATTGCCCAACTGGCGGACGACGCGTCTGGGAAAACCGCCTGGCTGGACAAAGCGGCGGCGGCAATCGCCCAAGCGGCGCAACTCGATCCAGCCAATTTCAACTACCGCCGGGAAATCCTGCTTCTGCGCGCACGCCGACTCGACGGCTCTGCCACAAGTGCGCAGTACGACGCGCTGGTGGCCGACGCACTTCAACTCGTCACCGACAACCCCAATTCCATCAACGCGCGCTTCCTCTCATTCGCCAGCACAGTGGCCGCTCAGGCGCACGAACAGCGTGGAGACTTGGAAAAAGCAGCGTCGCAATTAAATCGCGCCACACTGCTGCTTTTTAACATCGAGAAACTTTTGCCCGAGGATGCCGAAGTACAGCTCGACCTCGCGGATTGCCTGCGAGGGCTCGCCTTTCTCGAAAAAAAACGCGGGCGCAACGAGGAAGCGATGGCAGCGCTTGATACGGCCGAAAACACTACCAGCAGTTTGCGCAAACGTGATCCGCTCAATCAGGAGTGGCTCGGCCAGCATGCCGAGTTGCTCTCGGTCTCGGCCGATCTGCACTTCGCCGTGGGTCAAACCGAGCGTGCGCTGGCCAAGGCTCGTGAAGCCACTGCGCTGCTCCGAGCCGTGCAGGAACGGCATCCCGCGACGCGCAAACACGCACGTGACGCCGCCTTCGCTTTGGCCACTTTTGGCAACCAGCTTGCCAAGGCGGGTGCTTGGAGCGACGCGAACGCGACATGGACTGCCGCCGCCGATCTGCTCGAAAGGCTCGCTGGCCTCGGCGGATTGACGCCCGATCAAGAGGTAACGCTGGCAATCATTCACCGCTCCCTGACCGAAGCCGCGCTGGCCTCGACACCTCCCAATCTCGCTGCAGCGCGCAGCTTTCTCAACAAAGCACTCACCCGGCTCCGAGTCCTGCAAACTGCCGGCAAGCTGCCCTCCGGTGCGTCGGATTTCATCGCCCCGTGGGAACAGCGTGCGCGAGATTTGGCGGAACCTTGATCATGCGAACTCCGCAAACGTGCATTTCTAAAGTGCTTTTTACGAAAGTCGGCGTCGGCGCAAGCGGGAGCGTGGTAGCCCCGGTGGTAGCCCCGGCGAAAAAATCGCGTGCCGCGCCGTGCCTGCCTGTGCCGCCCTGTCAACGCCCTCAAACCCTCTTGCACAAATGGTTTCAGCTCAGGATTCAACCTTGTGCCGGGTTGTGCCGCACCCTGCGGAATGGTTCCGAAAACGCCCTTTTCTCTTTCACACGCAAGAAGTCGCAGGTTCGAACCCTGCAGCGCGCACCATCTTTCTATAGATGACTGTCATACGCCGATGTCTGACCGGATTTTCAGGGTGAGTCATACCAACAGTCATGCCTCGTCCTCAGAAGTTCAGCGACGATTCCGCACATTTGCTGATGTTTGCCGAAGGCACTAAACGGTCATGTCCGTGATGAAACGGTAAAGCCAACCTGCGCTTGGGCACGATGAATGCAGAGCCACGTCATTCGCACGGCGAAAGTGCAGTCGGGAAATTCGCGTTTCGGTCCGCTTCGGGTCTCAGTAGACGTCCCGGCGGTAGCGCTTCTGCACCTTCATCAGGTCCTCCTCGACGAATGCACGCGCCTCCTCCTCCGACTTGCCGCCGTGAGTCTGCACGATGCGGATGAACTCCTCGTGCACATCTTTGGCCATCCGCTCTTTGTCACCGCACACGTAAAAATACGCGCCATCGCAAATCCAATTCCATAGCTGCGCACCCTGCGCGTGCATCCTGTGCTGCACGTATTCCTTCCGGCCTTCCGTCTCGCGCGACCATGCGAGGTCGAGATGTTTGAGGACTCCATTTTTCATCCAAGCCTCAAACTGCTCCCGATAGAAAAACTCCGATGCCGAGCGCCGCTCGCCGAAGAACAGCCAGTTCTCCCCCTTTGCACCAGTCGCCTCGCGCTCTTCGAGAAATGCGCGGAACGGCGCGACGCCCGTACCCGGTCCGACCATGATCATCGGCGCATCGGGATTCTCGGGCATACGGAAATGCTTCTGCAACTGCCCAAACACGCCCGCAGTTTCGCCCGCACGCCAGCGTTCACAAAGGAATGTCGAACACACGCCGCCGCGCGCACGCCCATGCGCATTCCATCGCACCGCGGCGACGGTGAGATTTACCTGCTCAGGGTGCGCCTTCAGCGACGATGCGATCGAGTAAAGGCGGATGTTCAGCGCGCGAAGCGTGTCAGTGAATTCCTGCGGTTCAAACTTCACGCCCGGAAATTCCGCGAGCACATCCACGCAATCCCGCGAGGCATTCCATGCCGAAGTGTATTCTTCGAGTGCCGCGGCGTTCTCCGGTTTCAGGAGTTCAGCCACCTTTTCCACGCCTTTCTCCGCGAGCTTCGCGAGGAACTTTTTCTCTGCGAAGTGGATTTGCAAATCGCGAGTGATCGCCTCGCGCAGGGACTTCTCCACGTCCTTCACTTTTACTGTCTCCTCACCGGAAAAGCCGAGGGTCTTCAGCGTGAGAGCGACGAGTTGCGGATCGTTCACGGGCTTCACAGCGAGCGCGTCGCCCGCCTCGTAAGTAAGCCCGGAGCCAGCGAGCGATAGCTCGATGTGCCGCGTGTCCTTGTCTGACCCGATCCCGCACAGGCTGATGTTTCGGATGCAGCGCGCATGGTACAAATTGCGCGCGTTGTAGGGGGACTTCGTTTCCGCGGACATGGCGGACGGGATAGGGATGTCGCGTCCGCAAGACAAGCCCGGCGAAAAGATTGCGCTTCCACCGATGTGCGCCACGGAGAAGCTCGCGCCATGCAACGCTACGAATTTGCACAGCTCGATTCCGTCCCCGGCGTCCCCTGCCCTTGCGGCACATCACGGCGCGCATTTTTCAACGATGCCAATGCGCTCGCCACGACGCATCTCGTCGAGATTTCCACGGATGCGCGCACGCACTACCACAAGCGCCTCACGGAGACCTACGTGATCCTGGAGGGCGAAGGATTTCTCGAACTGGATGGCGAGTG
>JAYVRQ010000750.1:0-10185 GCA_043776145.1 Chthoniobacteraceae bacterium | reverse complement strand
TTTGCTCTGCGATTTGCCCCGCCGGAGCGAGCGCCGTCACATCCGCCTCGTGCGCGGCGAGCGAGAGATCATCGACGGTGAAAGCGGGAGCGAATTGCGTCCAGACGCCGACGGTTTGCTGACCGCGTGCGAGGATGGATTGCCATGCTGAAAGAGCCATAAGGAAAAGTAATGTGAGGGTTAAAACGGTCCGCCGGAATGGCGGGCCGCGCTGTATTTAGCGCATACCATGCCATCGGAGCAGAAGAACGACAAGCCCGAGCATGACGCCGCCCCGCTCGAATGGCCCGCCGCCTGGCTTGAATGGCCCGCCGCTTTGCTCGAATGGCCCGCCGCTTCGCTCGAATGGCCTGTCTCTTAAAGCGGCGTGGCTCTCGGGTAAAGAGGCGTGGCTCTCGGATGAAGCGGCGAGCCACTCATGGGAGGCGGCGCATCATTCTTGCAACGCGGGAGTCATTTTTGAGAAGAGGGGCGGCGCGTTGGCCCGCCTGCTTCACCGCCTCGTCCCTTCTCTTCCCACGTTCCCAAGCTCTGCTTGGAAACGCCGTTGCGGGCGAAGCTCTGCTTCGCGCGGAGGGGGTGTCCGCGGGAGTGCGCGCACCGTGACCCCGCCCGCGGACACCCCCGCCTGCGAAGCAGAGCTTCGCTCCCCAGCGCGTTCCCAAGCAGAGCCTGGGAACGAGGGCGCAAATTTTCAAAACCTCTAATCGAAGACCAGGTTCCAAGTCCGTGGACCTTCTTGTCCAATCAAGTGCCGATCCTTACAGGGGATGGCATTTAAGACCGCCCTGATGTCAGTGAGAATTGCGCGGGCCTCGAACACATAACTATGTTTAAAAAAATCATCGCCGTAACCATTGCAAAAGATAGTATCGCACTGCGGATTAGGAAGTGGACTCCCTCCTATCCGTTCCGACCGGTGCAAGCGGGCTGACACTTTCAACGCGCGATCCGTCGAGGACGCATAGTTACTAACCCGACTTATACATTGCCCGGCTGCATCCAGCCACGAGGTGAGTTGATCACTATCCGCATCACCGGCTGCTAGAATAACTTCTCCAAGCAGTAAACTCCTATTTGAATCATCTACGAGGCTGGTAATTGCCTTCATTGCCACCCGGGTTCCCATGCTGTGCGCTAATATGTGCAATGTGTGGCAGTTGTTGCTTCCTAAAGCCGCAACAATGACTTGCTGCCAAGCTACTAAGTCCGATGCAGACTTGTCCGCGCGTCCAAAATCGGCAACATAGCCATCCAATTCCTGCTGCGACGGCCAAGAGAAGGCGAAGACCTCACCAAAAATTCCCAAATCCTCTGCCAATTGCGCGGCCCGCTCGATTGCGGCAGCGAAACCGACGTTGTATCCATGGACAAACAGCAGTGATTGCTTGTTGGTCTTCCCTTCTAGCGCCTGTTTGATTTTCAGAAGCGATTCGCCAGGGGTGAATTTGGATTCGTCACCTAACTCAATTAGTTGGGTTCGCTTATATCCTGTGATACCAAAGGACAGGCGATCCAGCTTACCGAATTCACGCTGGGAGTTGACCTTGACCAGGAAGAGGCCATACGAACGTCCACCACATTCGTTCGAAAATCTCGCCGGGCCAACCGCTCGGGAGTCGAGAATCGCTCTGTTCGTGCAGTACCAAACTCTTCGGAAGCCCGGTTGTTGCGGGACATGCAAATCTTGCGAGCCGAGAAGAGTGCTATGTAGTCCTTGAAGGTAACTCTCTAATTTGCTCATGACTGCTCTCGTTCAAGGCCTTGGACGTGCTCTTCAAAAGATGATCTACCGCTTCTTGCAAACCTTCGACGGATACAGAGCGATGGCTGAGCCAAGCGGCGAGAGGGGCGAAGGCGGGGTCGGAGAGGAGGTCGGCCACACGCGGCACGTCCGGTTCCGTCCCGGCAGCTTGGGCACGGCGAAAACGAATGGCGTAGCCACGAAGCGATGTTTGCATGTCCTGGCCCAAGCCAGCGACAAGGCAGTAAAGGAGGGCGGCAAGCTGGTGGCGGGGGGATTCGGCAAGGGCGGTGGGGGTGCTGCTGCGGTCGAGGTAGGCGGCCAGATTGTTGTGCGAGATGGCGCGGCCGGCGGGATCGGGCAACTGTTCGTGAATCGCGAGGGAGCGACGCTCTTGGGAGATGGCCTGGGCTCCGTCGCCTTGCTCGTCAAAGAGATCGGCGAGGGTGCTGAGCACCTTGGCGCTCCAGTCGGGTTTGTTTTGGAAAAGCCGGAGGCAATCTTCCAACTCGGCCCGGGCCTCGCCGAAGCGACCGAGCCTCGTCAGGACGGTGGCCCGGTTGGAACGGGTAACGCCAATTTCCTCCACGGGGCGCGCCAGCGTGCGCTCGACCTCCACAATGGCATCCAGTCGGCGCAGCGCGGATGGCCAGTCCTCTTGAGCGTAGGCAGCTTGCCGAGCAATGTCGAGTGCGCTGATAAACGCACGGGCGAGGGATTCGGCGTCCGGTGCCTCGGGCACGGGCTGGCCGGAGCAGTGCCGTTGCCACCATTGCTCCACACGCGCCAGCTGCGTCTTGATTCTTGGCAGCGCCGTGTCGGCCCGGCCCTGCATGATGTCGATGCGCAGCGCCTCCAACTCGCTCCCGAGAACGTAAATGGCGGGGCGACCGGCTTTTTGTTCGGCCTCAGCGCTGTCGATGTGCCGTTGGCGCGCGGCGTCGAGGGTGCCGACATTTCCTAGCGCGTTCGCCCAGTTCTCGGCAATTGTGGCAAAGTCCGCCCAAGCTGGCTGTGCGCCGACGCCTCCGGTCTCGGCGGCGGCGCGGGCGAGGGTGGCGGCCTGCTCGTAGAAGGGCAGGCTGGCATCGGGGTGGCCACCATTCCTCAGCGCGTCCGCGAGGTAGCACAGGCACGACCAGCGCGGCCTGCCCTCCGGCGCGGACTCGGCGGCGGTCTGGAGATGCGGGAGCAGCGCCTCCAGCAGCCGCGGATCGCGGGTACTGGTGACGACCCCGCTGGCGAAGCCGCGCAGCCGATCCCACGCTTCGGCTTGCACGCAATAGACAAGCGCGCGGCTGCCGGCTTGGAGGGCGGCGGTCATGTTTTGGTGCTGGAGCGCCTCGAACGTCGCCGCCAGCCGCTCGGCGTAGGCGAGTCGTATGGCGTTTTTGGTAAAGTCCGTGCGGTCGGCGGGATGCGCCCGCATCCAGCCGATGATGCGCTCGCGGACCAGCTTGTGGCACGAGAGGTTGGGGTTCGGATCGTCGGGGCCGGTGCCTTCCGCCGTGGCCAGACCGACGGCGAGCAGGTGGGCGAGCAGCGGCGCGAGGTCGGGCCGACTCGGGGGTGTGGAGGGCAGGGCGTCAATCATCGCGCGCACTTCGAGCGGCAACGCTTTCAACTGCTCCTGAAGCTCGGGCGGAAGCGCAGGCAGCATTTCAAGCATCTGCTTGATCTGGCGAAGCTGCCCGTGCTCCTGGCCTTCTCCGCCCCACACCCCTTTCACCAACCCCAGCGCCTCGGGATCGTTCGCCAGCGCGACGATCCACAAGACCCGGCGCGCGTCCGGGCTGGCGGCGGCGATGAGCTGGTCGAGCGAGGTGGCGAGGGCGTCGTCGAGGTAGGCGAGTTCGCGGGCATCGCCGGGGGCGGCGGTGAAGAGCGCGGGAAGCCGCGCGAAATCGCGCGTGCTCTCGAGGGTGGTGAGCGCGGTCTCGAGCTGCGCCCGCAGCTTCTCCCCGCTTGCAGCGAGGCGGGCGAGGCGGTCCATGAGGAGCGGGTGAAAGCGGCTGGCTTCCAGCAGACGCTGCGCGAGTTTGCGCTGCCGCGGGTCGAAACCGAAGATCATTTGGCTCAAGGCGCGGTGCTCGCGCAGGTAAAGCGCGGCCTCGGGCGCGGAGAGCGGCCCGAGCCGGATGGCGACGCAGCCCTTTTCCCCCAAGGCAGCGATCGGGCGGCGGCAGGTGAGGAGCAGGCGCGAGGCGGTGCCGGGGAGGCCCCCAGCGAGACGGGCAAGGAAGCGGTCCCACTCGGGATCCTGGCAGGCGCTCGCGGTGTCACCGTCGGATTGCGGCTTCAGATTGGTCTCGAAGCTATCGAGGACGAGCAGGATGGCTTCGTCGCGGAGGGCGCGGAGGAGATTGCGGGTGAGGTTCTTGTAGCGCGCCGGGCCGGTGAAATCGGCGGTGGCGTCGCGATGGATGGCGTCGGCGGGGTGGGCCTGGATGTGCCGGTGGTAGCGGTCGAGTTCGCCGTTGAGCTTGCCGTGGATATCGCGGAGCAGCGCGTCGAGAGAGAGGGCGTTCGGTTTGGTCTGGTAGAGCAGCACCCAGTCGAAGCGGGATTGCCAGACCGCGAGGGCTTCGGCGGTGAGCGCCGTTTTTCCCATGCCGCCGAGGCCGGTGATGACGGCGACGGGCTTCACCTCCGTGCCGCGCGCCGAGCCGATGAAGTTCGCGCCCAAAAAGGCAAGTTCCCAAGTGCGCCCGACGAAGTGTTCGTGCGCGGCGGAGGTGAGCTCGGCGATGTGGTGGAGGCGCGGGTCGCGGGTGTCAAAGGCGGGGCTGCGTCCGGCGGGGAGGGTGAGCGCGGGGTTTTCCTCGCCGTAGAGCAGGGGCGTGGCGTGGTCGCACGGAGTGAAGCGGTCAGCACCGGGGTGGGCCGACTCGCCGAGCGCGCGGCGCGCCACGGTGAGCGCGGCGGCGGCGCTTTTCGGCTCGGCGTGGGTGAGAAAGGCGCGGTAGAACTCAATGGCGAGTTCGTTGGCGTACTCGTCGCCCACTGCGTAACGCATCGCCACCACGAAGGGCACGCCAGCTTGCAAGAGCGTATGGGCGGTGTCGGTGTAGCCGCGTTGCTTGGTGATGGGGATGTCTCTGGTTTCGGAAGATAGCGCTGGTTGTGTGTTAGGTGGCTGACCTTGCGCTGCGGCAAGAAAGTCATCCCAATCTTTCACGCGCAAAATGTCGCCCGAATGGCAGGCGCTAAGGAAGACGAGGCGCGGGATGAAGCCGCCGGCGTTCTCGAAGAGGGCGAGCAGGTCTTCTCCAGAAAGATGGTCGCTGTCACCGCCGACTTTGGCGAGTTCGAGCAGGTTACGGTGGCCGTGGCCGCTCCAATGGACGATGTGGTAGCCGTCGTGCTCCTGAATTTGCGCGGCGAGCCGTTCGCGGGTGACGCCGTGGGTGAGGAAATGTGCGACGACGCGATGGCGCGGGTAGATTTCCCTTTCAAAAAGATCGAGCAACGCGCGCTGGACGCGCCGGGTGGCCAGCGGGGCCGAGCCGCGCGCTTCGGCGAAGACGAAGAGGATGCGCAGGAATTCGCCGGCGGCGAGCGCGAGCGGCTTGGAGGGCGATTCGCTCATGTCGTGGACGACGCGGACGAGGAGGTTGCGCTCGGCAAGCGTGAAGTCGTTCGCGGAGGCGCGGGCGATTTCCCAAGGGACGCGCGCGAGGGCGGCGGCGAGGGGATTTCCCTTCGCCTCCGCGCCGGGAAGCTGGATACGGAGCGTGCGCTGGTGGGTGCCGCTGGCGAGGATCTCGAAGATTTTCGCGCCGAGCACGTTCTCCGCGATGGAGACGCCGACGTCGGCGATGGCGTCGCGCTCGCGCTGCGGCTCGATGTAGTGGCGGAGGTAGTCGCGCAGATTGAAAAGGCCCTGCTGGCGCGAGACGGGGATGTCTTTGAACTCGACGCGGCGAAAGGCGAGCTGTCCGCCGTGCGCGTCTTTCAAAAAAAACTCGGCGGTGCGGCTCGGGTAGTCCGCGGTGATGACGAGGTCGAAGCGGGTGGACATGGCGCGCGTGGAGGATGGCGCGGGGCGCGGGGCGGTGTCGAGCGGGAACCGGCGTGGGCGCTGCAAATCCTGCGCGTGCCCCGAAGCGCGGTCGGGGCTCCGCTTACGCGATCTTTTGCTCGGCGCGTTTGCGGTGGTTGGCGTTGAGGATTTTTTTGCGGAGGCGCAGGGATTTCGGCGTGACTTCCACGTACTCGTCGGGGGCGATGTATTCGAGGGAACGCTCCAGCGTCATCACCAGCGGGGGCGAGAGGGAGATGCCTTTGCCGTCGCCGGTCGAACGCATGTTGCTGAGTTTTTTCGCGCGGCATGGATTCACGGGCATGTCGTCGGGGCGCGCGTTTTCACCGATAATCATGCCTTCGTAAATCTCGGCCTGCGGCCCGATGAAAAGGCGTCCGCGTTCCTGAATGGTTTCGAGGGAGTAGCTGGTGCTGATCCCCTGTTCCATCGCGACGAGCACGCCGTTGTTGCGCGTGGGGATTTCACCTTTGTATGGGCCGTATTCTTTGAAGAGGTGCGACATGATGCCGTGACCCTTCGTGCAGTTCACGAGGTCGGTCTCGAAGCCGATGAGGCCGCGCGTGGGAACGATGGCCTGCACGGTGACGCTGTGCGGCTGGTGCTCCATGTGGATGATGTCGGCTTTACGTCCGGCGAGGGATTGCAGGATGTCGCCGAGGCTGTCGTTGGGGACATCGACGTAGAGCGTTTCAAACGGCTCCATGAGCGAGCCGTCTTCGGTGCGCTGGTAGATGACTTCGGGACGCGAGACGAGGATTTCAAAACCCTCGCGGCGCATTTGCTCGACGAGGATGGCGATCTGCATTTCGCCGCGGGCCTGGATTTCAAAATGCCCGGCGATGTCGGTGTCGGCGAAGATGATGGAGACGTTCGTGCGGGTCTCGCGGATGAGGCGCTCGCGGACCTGGCGCGCGGTGAGCAGCTTGCCTTCGCGACCGGCGAGCGGGCCGTCGTTGATGCAAATCTTCATGGTGATCGTGGGCGGATCGATGTCCATGAACGGAAGCGGGAGCCGCTCCTCGGTGTCGGTGATCGTTTCGCCGATGAAGGCGTCCTCGAAGCCGCAAAGGCCGATGATGTCGCCGGCGCTGGCGTGCTTTACTTCGACTTTCGCGAGGCCTTCGTGGGAAAAAATTGCGGTGACGTTGGAACGCTCGCGCGTGCCGTCTTTGGCGATGCGCACGCAGGTGTCGCCGATTTTCACGCGGCCCGAGACGATGCGCCCGTAGGCGATGCGGCCGAGGTAGTCGGAGTAGTCGAGATTCGAGATGAGGAACTGGAAGTAGGCGACGTCCGACGCGGGCGGCGGCGGGATGTGCTTGATGATGGCCTCGTAAAGCGGGGTCATCGTGGTGCTTTCCTCGTGAATCTCGCGCATGGCATAGCCCTGTTTCGCGCTGGCGTAGATGACGGGGAAATCGAGCTGGAGATCGGTGGCGTTGAGTTCGACGAAGAGGTCGAAGATGAAATCGAGCACCTTGTGCGGGCGCGCGTTTTCGCGGTCAATCTTGTTGATGACGACGATGGGCTTCGCGCCGTTTTCGAGCGCCTTGCGGAGCACAAATTTCGTCTGCGCCTGCGGGCCGTCGTGGGCATCGACGACGAGGAGCACGCCGTCGATCATCTTCATGATGCGCTCGACCTCGCCGCCGAAGTCGGCGTGGCCGGGAGTGTCCACGATATTGATGTGGTAGTCGTGCCAGCGAAAGGCGGCGTTCTTTGCGCGGATGGTGATGCCCTTTTCCCGTTCGAGATCCATCGAGTCCATGATGCGCTCCTCGGTGGCTTTGGCTTCGTTGGCGCGAAAGGTCCCAGCTTGTTTGAGAAGCTGATCGACGAGCGTGGTTTTACCATGATCGACGTGCGCGATGATGGCGATGTTTCGAATGTGTTCCATGTCTGTTTCCGGTGGCGGTTCTGCGCTCAAGGGGCGCGGACTATAGGCGCGGACCGGGCGGCGTCAACGGGCTGGCGCGCGTTTATTTGTAACTGCGGACGCTGGGCTTCACTTCCTCGAAAACGAGCGGTTCGGTGTGGCGGGCGGATTTGCTGCCTTCGCCGGTGAATTCCCATGCGGCGACGTGCTGGAAGTTGGCGTCGTCGCGTTTGGCTTCACCGTCGGGGTATTGGAATTCTTCGCGGAAATGGCCGCCGCAACTTTCGCGGCGTTCGAGGGCGTCGAGGCAGAGGAGTTCGCCGAATTCGAGGAAGTCGGCGACGCGGCCGGCTTTTTCGAGCGCGGTGTTGAGGGCTTCGCCTTCGCCGGGGACGTTCACGTTTTTCCAGAACTCTTCGCGGAGCGGGGGAATCTGCGCGAGGGCGCGGGCGAGGCTTTTTTCGCTGCGGGCCATGCCGCAGTAGTCCCAGATGATGCGGCCGAGTTCGCGGTGGAAATGATCGACGCTACGCTTGCCTTTGATGCTGAGGAAACGGTTTGTGCGCTCGCGGACTGCGGTTTCGGTTTGCTGGAACTCGGGTCTTTTCGCATCGGGGCGTTTGCCGAGTTCGTTGACGAGATAATTCCCGATGGTCGCGGGCAGGACGAAGTATCCGTCGGCGAGACCCTGCATGAGCGCGCTGGCTCCGAGGCGGTTGGCACCGTGGTCGGAAAAATTAGCCTCACCCAAGACAAATAGCCCCGGCAAATTCGACATCAGGTTGTAGTCCACCCAAAGCCCGCCCATCGTGTAATGCACGGCGGGGTAAATCCGCATCGGCGTTTTGTAGGCGTTTTCGTTGGTGATCTGCTGGTAGATGTCGAAAAGGTTTCCGTAGCGTTCGCGGACGGTGGCTTCGTCGAGGCGTTTGATGGCGTCGGCGAAGTCGAGATACACACCGAGCCCGCCGGGGCCGACGCCGCGCCCGTCGTCGCACGCTTCTTTCGCGGAGCGCGAGGAGATGTCGCGCGGGGCGAGGTTTCCGAAGCTGGGATATTTTCTTTCCAAATAATAGTCGCGCTCGTCTTCGGGGATTTCGGCGGGCGCGCGGTTGTCGCCTTTCTTTTTGGGCACCCAGACGCGCCCGTCGTTGCGCAGCGACTCGGACATGAGCGTGAGCTTCGACTGATACTCGCCACTGACCGGGATGCACGTCGGGTGAATCTGCGTGTAGCAGGGATTGGCGAAGAGCGCGCCGCGTTTGTGCGCGCGCCAGGCGGCGGTGACGTTGCAGCCTTTGGCGTTGGTCGAGAGGTAGAAGACGTTGCCGTAGCCGCCGGTCGCGAGCACCACGGCGTCGGCGCTGTGCGAAGTGATTTGGCCCGTGACCATGTCGCGCACGACGATGCCTTTCGCGTGGCCATCGACGACGACGAGGTCGAGCATTTCGGTGCGCGGGAACATCTTCACGCCGCCGGATGCGATCTCTTTGTTCAACGCGGAATACGCGCCGAGGAGGAGTTGCTGGCCGGTCTGGCCGCGCGCGTAAAAGGTGCGCGAAACTTGCGCGCCGCCGAACGAGCGATTGGCAAGCAAGCCGCCGTATTCGCGGGCGAAGGGGACGCCTTGCGCGACGCATTGGTCGATGATGTTGACGCTGACTTCGGCGAGGCGATGCACGTTGGCTTCGCGCGAGCGGAAGTCGCCGCCTTTCAGCGTGTCGTAGAAAAGCCGATGCACGGAGTCACCGTCGTTCTGGTAGTTTTTTGCGGCATTGATGCCGCCCTGCGCCGCGATCGAGTGGGCGCGTCGCGGTGAGTCTTGATAACAGAAGCACTTCACCTGGTAGCCGAGTTCGCTGAGCGTCGCCGCCGCACTGCCGCCGGCGAGACCGCTGCCGACGACGATGATTTCATACTTCCGCTTGTTCGCGGGGTTGATGAGTTTTGACTCGAACTTGTGCTTCTCCCACTTCTGATCGAGCGGGCCGGATGGGATTTTGGAATCAAGGACGATACTCATTTCGCGTCCTCCTGCGGGACTTCAGACGTTTCGATCATTTTTCGTTCTTCGACATATTTTTTCCCAAGCCCTCCAAACAACACCGCCGTCGGAATACTGATGAATCCAATCGCAAGGAACAGCGCGACGATGCGCCCGCAACTGGAGAGCACCGCCGCCGCGCTTTTCGTGCGGAAGCCGAGCGTCTGCGGGATGCTGCCGATCCCGTGGCTGAGATGCGCGCAAAGCAGGAGCATCCCGACGATGTAAAAGCCGGCCATGATGGGATCGCTGAACCCGACGATCATCATGCGATAGACATCGGCGCGCCCCGCTTCATCCATCCACAGCCGGTACTGCGGATGGATCGTCTGCGCGGTGAAATGCAGCAGATGCACGACGATGAAACAGAAAAGGTAGCTGCCGCTCAGCGCCATCGTCCGCGTGGAAATGCGCGCCTGCACCGAGTTGCGCTTCGCATATTTCTGCGGACGCGCCGCGCGATTTTCGAGGGCGAG
>JAYVRQ010000749.1:0-10198 GCA_043776145.1 Chthoniobacteraceae bacterium | reverse complement strand
TACGGCCCGAGCGCGTCGTGGCCCTTGGTGCCGCCGCCGACGATTTCCTTGTTCCATTCGGGGAAGTTATTCCACGCGTACCAGACGCCGGGATGCAGCGCGATGATTGCGCCGCCGCGATTGGCGTAGTCGATGAGCGCCTTTTTCGTTTCCGAGGCGATGGGCTGATTCGCGCTGAGCACGAGCACGTCGATGCGGTCGAGGATCGGCGAGATGCCGTTCAGATTTTGCGTGAAATCGACCCAGCCCACGACGGGCGTGAGCGTGGCTTTGTCGGATGCGCCGAAGAATTTCACGAAGTCATGCGACGATCCGCCTCCGACGAGCAGCACGCGCGGGCCATTCCCTGGACGAGTCGCGGGCGGCTGCGGGACGGCGTCGTTAAACTGCGGCACGAACGCGGCGGGCTCCGCTTTCACGGGCGCGGAGACTGCGGCGGCCAGCGGCGCGGCGTTCGCGTCCGCGAGTTCGAGCGTGATCGCCACCGTGGTCGGCGCGGCTCCGGTGTCGAGCGATTCGAGCGTGATCCGCTCGATCTCCACCGCGCCGAGCGCGAGCGGCTTGCTGAACCACCGGAGCTGATGATCGCGCACGAGCCCCTCGGTGAGCTTCGAGCCGGGCACCGCGATCGGCCCGATGTAGTCGGAAAACTCGACGCCGTTTTTGAACACGAATCCCTCGCGCTGACCCTGCGTGGTGTGGATCGTCACCTTCATCACGTCGCTCGTGTCGCCGCCGTTTTGGAAGCCCCAGCCCGTCACGCCGCCGAGGAAATGGATGCGGTTCGCCTTGAAGCCGCCCACTTTCACCTCGACGCGCTGCGGCAGCGATTTCGAGAAGGTGCGCTCGGGTCCGCCTTTCAGCACCACGACGTTATTCCCCGCCGCCGCCTTTTCGGGGCTCACGATGTTAAAGGGGATGCCGCTCACATTCACGCTGCCGGTCTTCGCAAAATTCAGCGTGTCGCCGCGGCGCTCCTCGCTCACGTAAAGGCCGCGCCCGGTGTTCGCGGTGAAGGCGTCGCGCAGATCGAGCGTGCGGAATTTCCCGCCGTCGGTCGCCTGCATGTAGGCAATGATGTCGCGAAGCTGCTCGCCGGGCAGGCCGAAGAACGCATCGGGCATCAGCGACAGGCCGGTGTTCACGCGCGATTTCACGTTCGCGGTTTTCACCTCCTGCACTCCGGCGAGACTTTTCAAAGTGATGCTCGCGGGATTTTCCGACGCGATGATTCCGGCGAAAGTCTGGCCGTCTTTCGTCTCGATGTTCCATTGCATGAAGGACGGATCGACCTCCGCGTTCGGATCGGCGATGGCGGTGAGCAGTTCGCCCGCGCCGTGCGCGCCCATGCCGGTGAGGTTCGGCCCGATGTCCGCGCCCGCGTCGCCGAATTTGTGGCACACCGCGCACGTCGCGGTGAAGAGCGCCTTGCCCGCGGCCACGTCGCCTTTTTGCCCGACGATGGGCTCGACTTTGGCGATGAGTTCCTTCCGCATTTTCGCCATCGGATTCAATTCATCGAGCATGTCGGCGGCGCGTTTGGCCACGTCCTTGTTCGGGTGCGTGCGCAGGCGCGAGGCGGCGGCGGGGCCGAGCAGTTTGCCGTCGATCGTCTTCGCCTTCACGGCATCGAGAAACGCGCCGGCCCAGTCGGCGCGCTTCACCACGGCGTCGAACGCGGCGGGCTGCACGTCGGCGGGGAGTTTCGCGTAGGCGGTGGAAAGCGCGGCGCCCACGGTGGCGTCGTCGGTCTCGCCGAGGGCGGCGATGAGTCCGCGCTGGAAAGCGTCGGGGCCACCCTGAAGTTGCTGGAAAAGCGCGGGCAGGATTTTCGGATCGCTGTCGCGCAGCGCGAGCAGGGTGCGCGCGGCGTCGAGGCGCGCGTCGCCAGCAATGTCGGACTCGTGCATCTTGGTCATCAGATCTTGCGTGAGTTTGGTGATCTCGCCTTTGAGCGCGCCGGCCTTGTCCCATTTCGCCGCGAGCGGCAAAGCGGACCCGCTCGCCCGGCTGGCGATCAGTTTGGCGAGGGCGGCGGAAAGTTCCGGCGTCATCGCGGGGGCGTCCTTCACGGATTTGGCGAGGCCGTCGAGGATCGTGCGTTTGAGCGCGTCGGCGGACGCGGGTTTCGCGGCGATGGCGATGATGAGTTTCGCGGCCTCGTCGGGCGCGGTGATTTTTTCCATCAAGGCGGCCACGAGCGGCGTGAGCGATGACGCATCTCCGGGTAGGGTGGGCGTCCCGCCCGCCGGGCTGCGCGTCTCGCGCGGCCCTTCCGGTGTTTTGTTATCGCCGGTTTTCGGAGGTTCAGGCGAGACGCCCGAACCGGCGGGCGGGACGCCCACCCTACCCGGATCATTCACCGCATCGAGCACCGCGGAAATCACCGCGACCGGATTGCGCGATGCCGCGCCGACGGCGGCGGATTTTTGAAAGTCGTCGTCGAACTTCGGCCAAGCGGAGATGAGTGCGTTCGCCGTTGAGTCGTTCAATTCGGAGGCACCGAGCGCACGCAAAGCTGCAAGCCGAACCTGTCCGTCTGCATCGGTGAGGAGACGACGCATTGCCTGTTGGCGCTGTAATTGATTTTTTGGACGAGGGTCGTCGCTCTCAATTTCTGCGGAGTTCCCAGCGTTCTTCTTCGCGGCGAAGCCGGGAAACTGAATCTCAGCCAACTGTGCGACGTTGCGGCGAACGGCTGGATCAGGATCAGCGATGGCAGCCTCAAATAGCTCGTCTGGCAATCCGCCGACCCAAAAAATAGTCCACATCGCAGCAATTTTGCCTTCCGGTGTTTCCACCGTTTTGAACTGTTTGCTCAATGGTTTGTTTATGGCATCGAACTCCTCCATTCGAGCGGTCCCACTCGTAAGTTTCCTCTCCGGCTCGGGCCACGCCTTTTCCTCAATCAAACGCCTCGCCGTCATCCGCACCACACGATTCGGATGATCGAGAGCCTTTAAGAGCGCTGCCAAGTCCGCCTTCGACAAATCCGGCACCGCCAACTTCTTCGCATCCTTGTGATCCAGCCGCCAAATTCTCCCAAAATAATGATCGCGATCCGGGCGCACCGCCGCGTTCACGCGATTGTGATCCGGGCCGCGCGTGTCGTTGTGGATCACGGCCTGATTGTAGAAATCGCCGACATACACCGCGCCGTCCGGGCCGACGCGCACTTCGATGGGACGCCACCACATGTCCTTGCTGCGGATGAATTCCGTCTGCTCGCGCCCCGGCAGTTTGTGAAACGTGTAGCTCGAACCTTCCGGCGTGAGCCGCGCGTGGTGGATGATGTTGATCGTCGGCTCGGTCGTGAAGTAGTCGCCGTTGTATTCCGCCGGCCACGAGCCGCCGTCGTACACCACGCAGCCCGCCGCCGCGGTGAACGAGCCCACCCAGTCGATCTGCACATACGCGATCTGCTCCCAAGTCATCGCCGGAAACGTTTTCTTCGACGGCTCGACGACTTTGTAGCTCGTCACGTTTTTCCCGATCTTGCCGCGCGCGAGCGCATACTCGGGCAGCACCGTTTGCATCAGCAGATCGCCGCTCGTCGGCTGCGTCCACATCACGCGATTGTCGCCGGTGATCGTGAGGCCCCACGTATTCCCGCCTTTCGACGAATACTGCTCGAACGCGCTGCCATCCGGCTTGAAGCGCACGACGCCGCTGTTGATGCGCCCGAAGTCCTTCGACTTGTCGCCATTCGTCACATGATCGCTGCCGCTGTAGCCGTGCGTCGCGTAAATCCAGCCGTCCCAGCCCCAGCGCGGATTGTTGATCACCGCGTGCGTGTCGCCGGTGCCGAGGCCGGTGTAGAGTTTTTCCACTTTGTCGGCCCGCCCGTCGCCGTCGGTGTCGCGGAGGAAAAGGATGTCCGGCGCCTGCGTGACGATCACGCCGTCGCGATGGAAAACGAGGCCGGTGACGAGATCGAGCCCTTCGTAAAAAACGTCCTTCTTGTCCATCACGCCGTCGCCGTCCGTGTCGGTGAGGATGCTGATTTTATCCTGCCCTTTGCGCTCCTGATCGCCCGGCGTCGGGTCGATGCCGCCGTGATCCTTCCACTCCTTGCCGCGATAATCCGGGCGCATTCCGCGGCGGCCATTCGGATACTCCGGCGTCTCCGCGACCCACAGCCGGCCCGCCGCGTCCCAATCGAAATTCATCGGTTTCGTGATGAGCGGTTCGGCGGCGACGAGGGTGAGTTTGAAGTCGGGATGGATTTCCAAATTCGCGAGCGTGTCCGCCGGTTTCTGCGGCCCGCCGTCGGGATAAGTGAGCGCCGAAATTTCCTCGGGCCGCGTGAATTCATCGAGGTTCGCGCGTTTCCCCGCCCACGCGATGCCGCGCAGCAGGAGCGCGCGGTAGTTGGGGCGGCCGAACGTGGCGAACTGATGTCCGGGAATGCTGACGAACACGCGATACGGCGCGCTGCCGCCGTCGGCGGTTTTTTCATACACCCACATCTGCGGCTGGATGTCGTAGATGTTCGGCGCGTTGCCCTCGGCGGGCTTGCGGCCTTCGCGGACATTCGGCGTGTAGCTCGTGGCGAGCACGCGCGCCTCGGGCTTGATGTCCATGTCGTAGTAAATCTCATCGTCAAAGTGGAAATTCGACGCGCCCGCCGTAATCGGGTGCCCGCCGCCGAGCCGCTGATTTTCGGTGAAATAAAGATCCATCTTCCCCTCGCGCCACTTCGTCTTCCCCGGCACCCAGGCACCGCCGACCGTCTCGCGCCACCAGCCCGGATTTTTCATCGAGACCGCCGCCGTGTGCAACACCACGAGCCCGCCGCCGCGCTTGGTGAAATCATTGATGAGCGTCTCCTGCTCCGGCGTCGCATCGCCGCCTTCCTGCGCATACGCCACGATCACGTCCGTCGCTTTGATCTGCTCCGCCGTGGGCCAGTCGGTGTTGCCATCGACTTTCATCCCGCGCTCGGCGAGCAGCGTTTTCCATTCGGCGAGGAAACGCGGATGCGCGTGGACTTCCGTGCCGCGATTCGCCGCGCCGCCGCGGATGAAAACGCGGAGCGGATCGGCGGCTTCGGCGCGGATGACGAGGAAGAGGAAGAGGAAGAGGAAGAGGAAGCGTTTCATGGGATGATGGAGATACGATTTGGGAAGTGACGGGAGTTGCGTGATACGACGGCGGAGAAATAACCGCGAGCATTCTTCGCATCTTGGGCGGAAAACACGGAGCGGCGGTTTCTCAACCGCCGACCCAAGCCAACGCGCGCAGCGCCCAATCAAAATCGCAGGCGTGCGAAAAAATTTGGCGCTGCGCGCGTTTGGAGATCGGCGGTTGGGAAACCGCCGTTCCTTGGGCTCACACCGTCACCAGCTTAAGCGGCACGACGCTGAGCGAAGTCGCAGTAAGGCCGGCGGCGCGCACGACGACGAGGCCGTCGATCGCCACGTCGGCGTCGGCGAGGCTGAAGCCGGCGACGCCGGTGTCGGTGAAGTCGAAGGTGCTGTCGCCGTCGAGATCGGTGCCGATGCGATTCGCGATGACGCTGGCGATGGCGAAGACGGCGTTGCGCACGTCGAGGTCGCCGGTGAGCGGCGGGGAGTCGAGGTTCGCGGCGAGGATCGCGGAGATGCGGCGCGCGGCGACGGTGTTGACCGAGCCGTTGTCGGCGAAGACCGCGCCCGCGCCTTGTCCGCCGACGCCGGTGATGAGTCCGCCGAGCGTGTTCGGGGCGAGGCCGAAAGTCTGCGCGCCCTCGAAGCGGCCGAGGTCGCCGGTGATGGCGAGCCGCAGCGCGGAGCCGCCGACGCCGCCCGCGCCGCTGGTGCTGTTGCCGCCGCTGCCCGCGTTGAGCGTTTCGATGAAGCGGATGGCGGTGAGTTTGAAGTCGCTGATTTCGCCGCCCGCACCGCCGTTCCCGGTGGTGCCCGCGCCGCCGTCGCCTGCGTTCAGGTTTGCGCGACCGATCGTGCCCTTGATGCCGCTGGTCTTGCCGCCCGCGCCGCCGGAGACACCGCTGCCGCCGCTGTTCCCACCGCCGGTGAGCGAGGCAAGGGGCGCTTTCACTTTCACGGTGAAAACGCTGCCGCCATTCCCCCCGCTCCCAGCGCCCGCGCCGTTCCCGCCGACACCGCCCTGCACATTGTACAGGCCGCTGCTCAGCAAGTCGGTGATCTTGATGCCGCTGACATCGCCGCCCGCCGCGCCGCTCCCGCCGGTGCCACTGCCGCCCGCGCCGCCGTTGAGGGAGCCGCCGTTTTCCAAGACGCCGGTGTTTTCAAAAACAAGGCCGGTGACGCTGCCGCCGATTCCGCCCGTCCCACCGTTGCCGCCCTGACCGCCCTGGGCGGAGACGGCATCGTTCATCCTTCCTGCATTCCTGATTTTCGCGCTGGAAACCGCGCCACCCGCGCCGCCGGGACTGTCTGCGATGGCGGCACTCGCACCGCCCGCGCCGCCGATGAGAATGATGCGCGCGAGGTCGCCGGAGTTTGTGAAAACGGGCGCGACGATGGAGCCACCCGCGCCGCCCACGCCGCTGACCCCGCTGCCGCCCGCGCCTGCGATGACGTTGAAGTTTTGTCCCTGCACGAGTTTTTTCCCGGCTTTGAAAATGAGGCCGCTGATTTTTCCACCGACGCCGCCCGCCGCGCCGCCGCTGCCGCCGCTGCCGGATTCGGCATTCGAGTCGTTCAGCGTGCCGCCACGGATGGTGAGATTGATGGACGAAAGCGTACCGCTGTTGCCGCCATTGCCAGTGCTCCCGCCCGCGCCGCCATCGCCCGCGCGCGTGTTCACCGCGCCGCCGAGAATCGCGCCGGAGAAGGTGAGCCCGTCAATCCCACCGCCCGTGCCGCCCGCGCCGCTGCCGACTGCATCGGCGGCTCCGCCATTTCCGGCGGTGACGCTGAGGAATGTGGTCGCGAGGGGATTGAGGACGACGCTTCCGATGTTGCCGCCGCCGCCTGCGCTGCCGTTGCCATTCCCCGCACCGCCGACTCCAGATTCAATGGTGATGCCGTTTGCGGGGCGATCGGTCGTGAGCGCGATGCTGAGAATGTCGCCGCCGGCGGCACCCGTCGCACCGCCGCCCGTGCCCGCGCCACCGGCGCCGGAGCGCACGGTGAACGCGCCCTGAAGCGTGTGCGCCGTCGCGGTGATCCCCTCGACCGTGCCGCCCGCACCACCGCCGGGAGCCGCGCCGCCCGCGCCGCCATTTCCCCCTTGGAAAATAACCGCGCCGTCGAGGTAGTCGGTCGAGGTGATGGTGACGGAGCGGATCGGCGCGCCCGCGCCGCCGCGTCCGCCGGTGCTCGCGCCGCCGTCGCCGCCGGTGATGCGGAGTTGATCGTTGAGCGTGGCCGCTTTCACTTTCACGAAGTCGATCAAACCACCGTCGCCGCCCGCGCCGGTGACGGCAGCGCCGCCCGCGCCGGAGGTGAAGACCAGGTCTGCGGCGGTGTTGGTGAGTTGCGTGATTTTGACGACGGTGCTCTCGATGCGACCGCCCGCGCCGCCGGCAAATGCGCCGGTTCCCGCGCCGCCCGCGCCGCTCGTGAAGTTGATCGTGTTCTCGATTTCGCCGCCGGTGAATTTTAGCAAACTCAGCGAGCCTCCACCGCCGCCTGCACCGCCCGCCGCGCCACCCGCGCCGCCCGCGCCGGCGATGAAGCTCACATTGTCGTTCGAGGAGGTGAGGACCGCGGCGATGCCAACGACCGAACCGCCCGCGCCGCCGCTGCCATTGCCGGCGCCCGCACCGCCCGCGCCCGCCCGGAAAGTGAGATCGGCCGCGCCATTGAGCAGGCTGGAGATGGTGCTGGTGATGTTGAACACGGAGCCGCCCGCGCCTCCCGAGCCGTTGCCCCCGCCATCGCCGCCGAGGCCGCCACTGAAGCTGACGGTGTTTTCGATTTGCGTCGCACCGAGCGTGATCGTGTTGAGCGATCCGGCTGCACCGCCCGCGCCATTGACGCTCCCGCCCGCACCGCCCGCGCCTCCCGAGATGAGGACGCTGTTGTTGGCAAAACCGAGGGTCACATTCGCGGAGGTCACATTTCCCCCTGCGCCGCCCGCATCCGCTCCCGCGCCAGTCCCACCGGCACCGCCGGAGAGAATCACATCGGACGCGCCGCCGAGCACGGAGCCGAGCGCGAGGGTGCTGGCGGTGACGCCGCCGCCCGCGCCGCCGGTGCCCGCCGCTCCCGTCGCGACTCCGCCGTTTCCACCGATGAGCGTGACCGCGCCATTGATGGACGAGAGCCCGATGAAGACGTTGTTCGCCCCGCCGCCCGCGCCGCCGCCGACATTCGCGCCCGCGCCGCCATCGCCAGCACCGACGAGCAGCGGGCCGATGATGGAGTCCGCGAAAACCGTGACGCCCGTGAGCGCGCCCGCATTTCCGCCAGGGCCATTCGCGCTGATGCCGCCGTCGCCGGAGAAAATCGCGAGGCCCGCCGCGGCGTTCGCGATGTCCACGACGATGCGTTTCACGAGCCCGCTCGCACCACCCGCGCCCGCCGAGGCCGCGCCGCCGACGCCCGAACCGAGGGAGATGCTGCCGAGATGACCGTCGCCCGAGGTGAGAGAAACGGCCCGCAGCGCGCCGCCGATTCCGCCCGCTCCGCCGAGCGCGCCCGCCGCACCGCCCGCGCCGCCGTTCATGGAAATGCCGCCGCTCGCGGAGGTGATGTCCGCGTTCACATGCAGCAGCGCGCCGCCCGCGCCGCCGGGAGCCGCGGCGCTGCCCACGCCGCCCGCGCCACCCGCGATGGTCAGCGTAGTGACAAATGGCGTGGCAATCGTGATGCCATCGACGCTGCCACCCGCGCCCGCCGTCGCGCCATTCCCCGCGCCGCCGGTGCCGCCGGTGATGCTCACGCTGCCCGCGGCCTTTTGCATGAAGATGTTTTTCACCGAGCCGCCGGGCGCGTTGTCGCCGCCGGTGCCCGCCGCGATTTCCTGCGCACCGAGGGCGAGCGTGATTTCCGAAATGTCGCCGCCCGCGAGTCCCGCGCCGATGGTGAACGCCGTGGTGAGCGCGATGGAGCCGAAGCTGATCGCACGACCCGACGCGGCGAGGCCGGACGCGATGGTGCCGACGCTATGCGAGTGACCGGAAAGTTGCGGCGTGCCAATAGTGACATTCGCGATGTCATCGCCCGCGAGGATGTGGCCATCGACCGCGCCGACGACGGTCAGCTTGGCAATGGACGCAGGCCGGAGCGTGAGCGTGACGCCCGCCGCAGTGAGATTTCCCAGCGCGTCGAGTGCGGTGACGATGCCACCCGTGCCGTGGCCGATGTCGCCGCCGACTTTACCATTGAAAAAATCGCTGACCGCGAGGCCGGTGAATTCCGCGCGGCTGAAAGCGTTGTTCCCATCGGCATCGAAAAGGAACGCCAGCGCGCTACCGCCCGCGACTTTGGCGAGGAGTGATTCGCCCGCGTCCGCAAGCCCGTTCGCGTTCGCGTCGAAGACGAGCTTGTCGCCCGCCGCTAGGAACACCGCCTGGCTCGCGCCCGTGGTCGTCGCGGCGAAAATCTCGCGCGCGTCGGGGACATCGGCAGGATCGGAAGTGTTGGTGACTTTCAACTCGACCGAGCTGACCAGAAACGTGGCGGGGGCGATGCGGGCTTCGAGGATTTCGATGAAGGATTTCATGTGTGTGATGATGAGGTTTGTTGGATTGAAGCCAGTCCGCGGCGCGAAAGCACGCACGAACATTCGGCGCACTTTCACCGGCAACGCCGCGAATGCTGCTGCACCGAGAGAAAGTAATCGCTCAAGCAGTGCAGACGGAAAAAATCACCTCCGCCAACCTTCCTCACATCGTCAAACTCCTCGGCAGCCCCGTGGGGGTTGGGTGCTGGATGGGTGGCAGTGCCGAGGGCTGTGGCGACGCTGGGCGGGGGGTCGCCGGGCGGGGGGCCGGGAGTTGCGCACCTTTGGAGAGCGTCGGATAACTTGGGGCGCGGGGGATGTGGAGGGGAAATGGATGGAGTGGCAGGGGGGGGTAATGACGCTTTTTTTGAATCGAATCGGGTTGCTGGGAACTCGGAACGGGATTCGATTGGATGGCTCGATGGCTCGATTGGGTGGCGGCGGGAACCGGGTGGATGGAGAGGGGATTCGCGCTGATTGGGTGGCGGCTCGACTGGGTGGGGGCGGTATTCGATTAAGTCCCTCCGGGATTCGACCGTCTGGCAATGCTGTTCGATTTTCT
>JAYVRQ010000748.1:0-10214 GCA_043776145.1 Chthoniobacteraceae bacterium | reverse complement strand
GATTTGATGGCATCTCCCCGACTGGCGGAGAGCAGGCGGCAAACGTGTCGAAGATCACTCCCGATGGCACGCGCACGGTGGAGTTGCGGATGCAGGCGGAGACTTTGGCGGGGCTCGTGATCGAGGGGGGGTCGAACTGCAACCAGTTCATCACCGGTCACAAGTTCACGTTGGAAAAGCACTTTGATGCGAATGGGAAATACGTAATCACCTCCGTGCACCACGTTGCGAACGCCGGGAACGTCTATCGCAGTGGCGACAATGGCACGCTCAGCTACTCGAATCGCTTCTCGTGCATCCCGGATGCGCTGCCTTTCCGCCCTCAGCGCACGACTCCGAAGCCGTGTGTGATGGGTGCCCAGACCGCCGTGGTCGTCGGTCCGGCGGGAGAGGAAATTTTTACGGACAAGTATGGCCGCGTAAAGGTGCAGTTTCCCTGGGATCGCGAGAGCAAGGCCGATGCAAACAGCTCATGCTGGCTGCGCGTGGGTACTCCGTGGGCAGGGAAAAACTGGGGTGCAATCCATATCCCTCGCATCGGTCATGAGGTCATCGTTCAGTTCCTCGAAGGGGATCCGGATTCGCCGATTATCATCGGCAGTGTGTATAACGCGTCCACGATGCCGCCCTACAAGTTGCCGGATAACAAGACGATTTCCGGGATCAAATCTCTCAGCAGCCTGAAAGGCGCGGGGTTCAATGAGATTCGCTTTGAAGATAAGAAGGGGGAGGAGCAGGTGTTCATCCACGGCGAAAAGAACATGGACATCCGGGTGAAACATGATCGGTTTGAAACGATCCTCAACAACCGCCACCTGCTGGTGAAGAAGGACAAGTTTGAGCATGTGGAAAACAACCGCGATGAAGTCGTGGACGCCGATCATAAGGAAAAGATCGGCAAGGACAGGCATCTGAAGGTAGTCGGAAAGGAAGCCAAGGATGTGGGCGGCAGCCTGTCACTCACCGTGACAGGCTTGGTGAGCGAGGTTTTCAAAGCCGACCATTCCGAGGCGACGACAGGCAAGTATTCGCTGAAGGGAGCCGATGTCGTCATCGAGGGAACGAGCAGCGTGACCATCAAAGTGGGGGGCTGCTACATCGCGATCGATTCGAGCGGCATTGAAATCAAGAGCCCGGCGACGACCGTCAAGGGTGATGGAATGCTGGTTCTTAAAGGCGGCGTGGTGAACATCAACTGATGGCCGGGAGGTAATTCATGCCTTCACCAAAAAGTGGCAATGCCCCAAACGCAGTTTCACCCGCCGGACCAAAGGAAGCTGTTGAGGCTGACAAAGCAGACCCTGGGGAAGTAACGCAGGCGAAGGGCGCGGGAGGAGCATCCGGAACCGGTGCTGGAGCGGGTGCGGCAGGTGCCGCCAAGCCGCACAAGCCGACGGAGGAAGACAAGAAGACTAAAAAGAGCTGGATCGAGGTCGTGCTGGTGGACATGGAAAACCGCCCCGTCCCGGGCGAGCCTTACCGGATCACGCTTCCGGATAATTCTGTCGCCGAAGGCACGCTGGATGACAAAGGTTTCGTCCGCGTCGAGGCGTTCGATGCCGGGAACTGCAAGATCACTTTTCCAAACCGAGACCAGTCCGTCTGGTCTCCAAAATAGTACACTGCCGTGCCCACGACCGTCTCAGCCACCGCCGGAGAAGACACGCTCTGCAACATCGCGATGCGTGCGGGATTCTTCGATTGCGCACCGCTCCGGGCCGAATCCGCAAACGCGCCATTCCTCACGCGCGATTTGCAGGACGGCGATATCGTCACTGTGCCCGATCTTGTCATCAAGGAGGAAAGTCGGGCCTCAGAGGCGCGCCATCGTTTCCAAGTGAAGACTGCGCCTCCGATTTTGATCCGATACACGCATGGATCGCCGGACAAGCCATATCGCGAAGATCCCACGGAGACCGTGCTGAACATCAGTAACTGGGTGACGAACAAGGCAGGCGCAACCATGCAGCAGGCGTTCCCCAGCTCGACCGTTTTCAATGCTGCTGCGCATGTGGATGACGACGCGTTCAAAGTCGAAGTCGTCGATCCGCAAGGGCCTGGAAAAATCAAGATTCAGCTCGAAGCGATGCGCCCGGTCTTTGCCGCGGATGGCACGCTGACCGGGCATGAGCAGTTCGCAGCGGCACTGCGCGGAGCCCGCAGCTTGGAGACCGAGGGAGTGAAGGTGCCGAGTGCGGTGTGTTATCGGTCGCCATATCTCAGGCTCGTTGTCCATGAGACGGATCATACCGCCGTTCCGAAGCAGACACTTCTTGTCACAGATACGGCTGACGGAAACAACGGCCCGGAGGATGCGCTGCAAATCCTCGATCAGGCTGTCCGCGCATCTTACACGCGAGACAAGTGTCCCGGTGCCGCGCCAAACAAATGCACCGTCCGCACCACGGTACCCGTCGGATCCGATAAAAAGCACATCCGCCTTTGTGTCCACATTTTCCGACCGACCGCAGGCACGGGCACGGTCGGGCTGGGTGGGGTGACGGAGCAGAGCGTTCGTCTGCGCACGCGGAAATGGTTCCAGCGCATCTATGCGCAGGCGAACCTCTCGCCGAAATTTGTCAGCCCGGAAGTTGAGTTCATCGATCCGCCGTCGGACAATATGCTTGTCATCAGCGACACGACTGGCAGCGCCGCATCGTCGCTCAACGGAACCGGGGCACCGTCGAGCATCAGCTTTGATCTGACTATCCCGCCGAGTCCGCTTGCCACGATCCTGCCGCCACGGGTGAGTGTGAATGTCCCGCTCCCTCCTCGCCTGCCACCTTTGCTCCCTTTGACTCCTGCGGATATCGGAGGTCTGATAGCCGCCGCGATGCCGGCAGGATTCAGCGCAGCGGTGTTCCCTGTCTGCCGGGCGAGCGATGCGGCGAATGGTGCGTGCGATGTCCTCGTCACGCGCGCCGATGGCCAGCGAGTCACCATCCTGAACGAGAGCAACGACGATACTGGTCTCACCCGCACCGGCGTCCGCGTGGCGCGCGTCAATCTCGACAGGGTTCAGATGGGAGGCGCGGCTTCAGCGGTGCTCTATTGCCACAATATGGAAGTCCGGCGCGTGGCGAGATCGGCACCCGGCGGGGATGATCGCCTCGATTTTTTTGTCGTCGGAGCGATATTCATCGGCGCGGCGAACGCCGCACGCGGTCTCGCCCTTGTGCGAGGGAGCGACCTTCCCGCGCCGTTCCAGCCGGACGTGCAGAATCGCTTTGCGGCGCTCATGGGCAGGAATAACACTACGCCGGGCGTGCAGCCTGTGATGGACGCCACAAACAAGAGCCCCGTCTCATATCCTCACGAGGCTGGACATGTCTTGCATGACGGATTCCACACTGTGCCCCGCACACGGAATGGCGCGACTGAAATGATGACTGGCGACGGCACCTCCGTGGACGACGCGGTGGGAGCATCCAAGCGCATCTGTATCAGCCCGGTGCTGGTGCGTTACGAATTTCTCGATCCAAGTGTCACCGTGCAGACAGCGAACCCGGGGGCAACAAAAACAGAGGCGATTGATGCCTTCGAGCGGATCCGCACAAACGGCGCATCCGTGTTTGAGAGCTTTTGAAGCCATGAGCCGGATCACCATCACACGCGCCCGCCTCACGGAACGGACTGGCTATGACGTATTGCGACGTTACGTTTTTTCGGGGCATTACGGTGGAGCCCGCGTTCCGCGCGGAGTGCCGCAAGCCGTGGTGGTAAAATTTATCCAGCGGGAAATCAACGCCGACACAGAGGCCGAATGTTTCCCGCGAGTGCTGGAGGTAGTGCGTTTCTATGAACCTTCAGCGGCGCTTCCGTCGCTAATGCATCTCTTGATTCCATCCCCATCGATCGAGGCACTTCCGAATACCGCTGTGATCGCTGAAATCGCAGGAGATATCGGGGACGCGCGACAGGCCACCGAGGCCGAGGCCTACCTCGAAAACAAAATCATCCAGCACCCAGAGGCGTTCGCGATTTCGACTCAAGTTCTGAGCGCGTGCGTGGCTTTGGATTCCATCAAAGCTCTTGGAAAGTTTACGCGGCGACTCGAAGCGGAAAGAGATCGACTCGACGCGGGAAAAAATCTCGATGAGCAAAGTCTGCGAGATTACGCAAAAGTTGATGCGATTCTCAGAAACGAGGTTGCCCACGCGAAGGCACTCATTGAGGCGAAACTAAAGGTGTCCGCGCTTAAAGATGAAGCTAGGATTTCTGAACTGGTGGCTATTTACCTCCGCAGAGCCCCGATTTCCGATGGATATATGGATACGTGGTCCGGCAGGCTTTTGAGGAAGACCGCTGCGGATGGCGGTGAGAAGCAAGTGTATGCTGCTTTTAACAAAGCCATGGAAGATATCGTGAAAGCCTACGGGTCTGACAAAGCCGGATTTTGGATCACCCGTGCGTCCCAGGCGATTATTTACCTAAAGGGAGAACTGAGCGAAGAGGCAAAGGGGTGGTTTTCTCAGGCAAAGGATAAGGCGCAGAATTTTCTCTGGGACGACGAATAGGAGACATCGAAAATGCCTAGCCCAAAATCTGGTAACGCACCCGCTGCTGTCGCCCCTTCGGAACCCAATAAGGCCGAGGAAGCGGACAAGGCCGATCCAGGCGAGATGACTCAGGTGAAGGCCCGGCAGATGGAGACCCAAACAGGCAAATACGGATCCCCCCAAGTGCAGCCGCATAAACCGCCGAAAACCCAGGAGGAGAAAGAAAAAAAGAAGAACTGGATCGAAATTGTCCTGCGTGACGATAAGGGGAAACCAAAGGCTGGCGAGCCTTACAAGGTGATCCTGCCTGATGGGACGACGGCGGCGGAGGGTACGCTTGACGAGAAGGGCTTTGCGCGAGTCAATGGCATCGAACCTGGCTCCTGCAAGATATCATTTCCCAAGCGTGACAAGTCTTGCTGGAAGAAGAAGTAGGCTAAAGTGCCGTCCGAAGCCAAAGAACTCTGCCGTGCCAATCAAACACATCATCAGCCAAGGGGAATGTCTCTCCAGCATCGCCAAAAATTACGGCTTCGACGACTGGAAAGTCATATATAACTATTCTGAAAATGCGGGCTTCAAGCAAAAACATCCCAATCCCAACATCATCTCACCTGGTGAGGAACTGAACATTCCAGATTTGGACGGACGCGGTGAAACGGGGCAAACAGACAAAAGGCACACGTTTGAGATCAAGGACGACAAGACCCTGCTGCGGATAATTGTGAAGGATATGAAAGACAATCCGTTTGGGAGCAAAAAGTACAAACTTACACTCGCGTCGCTCCCACCATTGACAGGCAGCACAGGTGGCGACGGATTAATTGAGCAGGAGATTGAAGCCAGCATGGAGTCCGGGAAGCTGGAAGTCTTCATTCACGGCGAAAACGAGCCACCAACCGTTTGGGAACTGCTCATTGGTCATCTCGACCCTTGCATCAAGAAAAGCGGCCAGCAGGCCCGCCTTAACAACTGTGGCTTTGAATCCGGCTCGGTGGATAACATTGACGGCCCAATAACGCAGGGTGCGGTCAAACGCTTTCAAACAAAGTACACGCTAAAAGTGGACGGGGTGGTTGGTTCTGAAACCCGACCCAAAATAGAAGAAATTCACGGTTGCTAGCACCGCATCGCCCGTTCCCGAGAGACTCAGCCCGAACAGACCATGCCTCCTCCCGCCTACCCGCCTCCGCTCAAGCCCGAAGACTTCAAGGACACGCTTGACGAATCCTACATAGGGACGCCGCCCACTGCGCGGATTGCCAGGCTGGCCGAGTCGCTCGGCAAGAAGCATCACAATACGCTGGTCCCGGCTACCTATGGAGTAGCCTATCTTCAACTTGAAGCCGGGACGGCTCAGAGCAAATCTTTCGGCGGTACCGAGCCCAAGGACGGGAAAGAAGATTTTCACTACGCGCCGGGAATCGAAGACCTGACCCTCAAGTATCGCATTGATGATCCGAAGGGAGTAATTCTCGCCGCTCGGCTGGAACTTTACAACCGCTTCGGTGTGTCGCCGCTTTGGAAACGCGACCTGACGGAGGATGAGCGGAAGGACGGCGAGCATTCATTCAAGTTCGAACTTGGAACTGGTCCCCACGCGCCTTTTCCCGACGCCGTTCCGACTGCCGAACATTCCCCATATAAGCTCAAAATCACTACCTCATCCAAGGTCCGTCCACAATCACCATCCGCCTGGACCTTCTGCCAGGTCTTGGTGCATGATGTGACCTTGGAACTGGGTGACAAGAAGGTGCTGCCGCCGGATGCCGCAGCCGCAGCTGGAATCACCCCAGGGAGCCATCGCACCCTTTATGATACCCTCGGCGGCAAACTGCCCAAAGACGGCGAAGAGTCCAAAGTCGAGCTGCTGGGCAACCTTTTCAAAACCGGCACTGCGGAGATGTACGACAACTCAGCCTTCGATCATCACAAGACCCAGTGGAGCGATGGCCCGCTCATCCCCGTTTTTGCGAAACTCCGCATCCGCAAGTCGGACGATTCTCCGGTGGATGCTCCGCTCGGTTTGGGCAACGTGAAATGCCTGTGGGACTGGGTGGATGTCCCGGAAGACACCAGCGCCCTTGCTGCTGAGCCGAAGTCGTTCGTCGCGAACTCCGTGAAGTATGACATTAGCCTGACCAAACCCAAGGGCGACAACTGCCACAAGGATCGTGGCGGAAAACGCAACGCCACCGGCTCGGCCGATCCCATCTTTCCTCCACAAGCCGGCTACGATCCCAAGGCTGCGCTCGACGATGAGATCTTTCCGTTCAAAATCGAAACGGCCGCAACCCGGACATGGGCCGCGCTTTCCACGCCATGGCGCACAGGAGTGCTCGCCGGCAAGACGGGCGTCTATTTCCAGCCATCCCGCATGGCCGGCAACGCGTACACGCTCGCGTGCTATGTGGCATGGGACAAAGACAAGGATGGCAAACTGATTCTCGATGTCACCGACGACATCAAAGAAATGACCAGCCTTAAAGCTGTGACCGGCAAGTTTAAGTTATGGCGCAAGCACCTGCTTAACCGATATGTGAAGAAAAAGGCGTTCGCCATGGAAATCCCTGTTGGGGCGGTCAAAGCCTACTACGAGAAGGCTTCAGTAAACATGCACAAGGACTACGCTGGCATCGAGTTCATGGCCGCCGGAACCTACAACGCCGACATGCAGGGCTTCGTCAACAGCCTCAACTCGACGCAGAAGCCAACCGTCGATCCCGCCCTCGATCAGCATGCCACTGGAGACTGCTGCATTAATTTCCGCAATCGTGCCGCTTTTCTCGTTGCACTCAAGGCGGCTAAGGGATGGAGCGACGCGCAATTGAACACATGGCTGAGCGGCACGGGTGCATGGGCGGCTAACGCCGCCGCCTATGAAACGACCCTTGATGATTTGGGAATGCGCGTTCTTGAGATCGTCTGCAACTCGCAAATGCCTGCCAAGGACGGGGTGACTCTCTGCCAGTTCGTTGGCGTGCATAATATCGGCGACTTCGGCAGCCTCAACGGATATGCTGCTGATCTCGCTTCGGCCACGCGGCAACGCGCCGCGTTCATCACATGCGCCACTCCGGACGCCTATTCAGGCAATGCGAACCGGTTGGAACAAACCACGGCGCACGAGATCGGGCACCATCTCTTCATGCCCCACGGGGTGGACGGCGTCTCTGCGGACGGCGGACCTGCTGCCGATATGCATGACAAGGATGACCACAACTGTACAATGAGCTATAACTTTGCCGCAGAACGTCGCTGGTGCGGTTTTTGCATCCTGCGTCTGCGCGGCTGGGACAAGACCACCCTCAAAAACGACGGCACCCAAAACTCGCACCCCTGAAACCACGCTGTCACGCAGAACATTTATTATGAATCTGGCTTCACTCGGCATTGATTTCGGTGTGCTCAACGCGCTCAACTTGTGGGTCGCTTGCATCATCCCTGACAAGGACGGGCACATCCAACTAATGGACATCATCTTCCATGAAGAACGTCCCGATCTTGGCGAAATACGAACTATCTCGGCCAAGGCTTCAATGCGTCTCCCCAACGGCGTCACCTATCTGGTCTTGCCGTGGTGCAATTACGACCGTTCGGACGAACTCTGGTTTTGGCACGCCTGGGTCGAGAACGCCAGCCTCTCTGCTCTGCCTGCCCCCGGCGAACCTGTCGTCCGCGTTCCTCTTGGGGCACCACCATCGCGACTGGTCAGGCCGGCGCTCGCAGTGGCCTCGGGTGAATTCGACGTGCCATTCCTCACGGCCAACGGCCTTGAACTGGTTCTGGTTCGTTTCGTCGCAGCGCGCGCCGGTCGTGCCGCCGATGGGGCAATCCTCTGGCGCTGGCCAGTTGCGGACAGACCAGTGGCTGCACGTGCCGCTCTGGGGCCGGCGAAGTCGGGATCTCTCCGTCGCATCGTGCTCGTTTTTCAGGAGGAGGAGGCTGTCGTTCTGCAATTGGTGGATTTTACCGGAGGCCGTCCTGTGAACGCCCTCAGTTGCAAGGTCGCCCGGTTGCACTGCCTTCCCGGCGGTGAGCCTGGCATTCGTATCGACGAGAAGGGAGCCACCCATGTCTCGATCCTGCTCGCCTCGTCCCCCGATTTGCTCGAACTCTCGATCATTGATGTGATCTTCCCTCCTGGCGGCGGCATGCCGCAGGAGCCACGCGTCGAGAGGGCGCGAAAAATTCCTGCGCGCCCGATCGCCGCCGGCATCGCATATCAAGCCCGTCCCGACCGGCCGATGCGGCGCGATTGGGTTGCCGTGCTTGCCGATGGTTCTGTCGTCCACAGTCTATCCCGGGAGCGGCCAATGCGACCGCGTGGTAAACCTGGTATCCCTCTCGAGATCGTGGCCTTGAGCCAGGCGACCTATCTCTTGACGCTCGGCTTGGAAGGCCCAATCCTTGAGACTCTTCATTGATCTGGCATCAGCCTTTGATAGTGTCCCCCACGGGCGGAACCACCAGAAACGCCAATAAGTTGATTTGCAAAAGCAAAAAACAAGTTACTGACCTATTGTTTAGAAGCCGAATAGAGAATTCCAAGAAGAATTCCAACCATGCCCAGTCCCAAATCAGGAAATGCTCCAGCCGCTGTCGCTCCCACGGAACCCAAGAAGGCCGAGGAAGCGGACAAGGCCGATCCGGGGGAGATGACCGAGGTGAAGGCCCGGCAGATGGAAACTCAGACGGGCAAGTATGGCACTCCGCCCACGAATGCGCACAAGCCGTCCGATGAGGAGAACAAGAAGAAGACGAGTTGGATCGAGATTGCCCTTGTCTATGAATCCAATGGTAAGCCTGTGCCGGGAGTCGCGTATGAGGTGACTTTGCCCGACGGCAAGACCGTGGCCTCCGGGTCCACCGATGAAAAAGGACTGGCCCGGGTGGAGGGGATCGATCCGGGGTCGTGCGAGGTTAGCTTTCCAAACCTCGACAAGGAAGCGTGGGAGGACGCGTAGAAATTTATGCCTGACGAAGGACAAACCATCATTGTCGGCTGCGACGACAGCATCCTGAGCATCGCAAAGGCGAACGGCTTTTTTTGGAAGACGATCTGGGAGCACGGCAAAAATGCCGAGCTGAAAGGGAAGCGTAAAGATCCGGAAGTCCTTCAGGAAGGCGACGAGGTCTATGTGCCAAAACCGGAGCCGAAAAAGGTCAGCAAGGGGAATGAGGCGCGTCACAAATTCAAACTCAAGGGGGAGCAGGCAAAATTTAAGATCCAGCTCAAGCGCCTCGGCAAGCCGCGGGCCGGTGAGGCATACGTCCTCACGGTGGACGGAGTCTCCACGACCGGTTCGACGGACGGCGACGGCTGGATCAAATGCGATATTCCGAATGATGCGTCATCTGGCGAAATCTCGCTCAAGAACGGCAAGGAGATCATCCCGATCAGCATCGGACGCCTCGATCCGCAGGACTCTCCGCAAGGCGTCATTCAACGGCTCACCAATCTGGGTTTCACGGTGGAAAGTGGCGACGGCAGCGTGATGCCCGCGGATGCACTGAAGCTTTTTCAGGCCAAGAACGGGCTGAAGGCCACGGGTGAATTCGACGGGCCCACGAAATCGAAACTGAAAGAGTTGCATCCGTCATAATGCAAGCCTTCTCCTAGAATCTAATATTATGTTCGACAGCATAGGAAGCGCGCTCGACACAGCCAGCCAGATGCTCGCTGGCGGTGCCAGCGCACCTGGAGCCGGAGGG
>JAYVRQ010000747.1:0-3014 GCA_043776145.1 Chthoniobacteraceae bacterium | reverse complement strand
GCAGCGCCTCGCAAATCTGGCCGATGAGTTCGAGCGCCTGGCCGGATGCGAGGCCCGGCCCGCGCAGGATGCGCTGGAGATCGGTGCCATCGACATACTCCATGACGAAGTAGGGATTCCCCTCGCTCGTCTGCCCAAAGTCATACACGGAAACGATGCCCGAGTGCTGGAGCTTCGCGAGCGTGCGCGCTTCGCGGTGAAAGCGCGCGATGAATTGCCCGTCGCGGGCGACCTCCGCAGGCAGGAGCTTGATCGCGACCGTGCGATCCAGCGCGGGCTGCCGGCCTTGATAGACCGCGCCCATTCCGCCATGCCCGAGCAGCGCCTCGATGCGATACTGCGGGAGCAGCCGCGCGAGTTCCTCCGGGCTCGGCGGCGTCCACGCGGTCGCGCCCTCGGAAGGCTGCACAGTGTTGAGCCCGCGGGCCAGCAGTTCACCGGGTCGAAACCTTTCACCTGCAAAGGTGAAGCGGGATTGGCGGGTTGATCGTCAGACATGATTGGGAGTGTCGCTGGCATTTTTGCGGAGAGGAAACGCAAGTGACTTCACAAAACCGTTTCCATTCATTTCTCCGCGATTGCGCCGCCGGGGTTGCAACGGCGCGAAAGATTTTTGAATTTATTTTTCCAGGGCCGGAAAATCGGGGCGCGTCAGACGCAGCCCAGCAGTTCGCTCAATTCGCCTTTGATCTCCTCCGGCGTCGGCTCGTCGAGCGTGAGCGCGACTTGCTCGAAAAGCAGTTCGCGCCACCGCTGGCGCAGGCGGAAGACTTGATTTTTCAAAGTGCCCACGGGCGTCCCGAGCAGCGCGGACACTTCCTCGTAATGCCGGTCCGGGTCCGGCCCGAAGCCGAGGAACGGGCGGAGCGCGTCGAAGATTTCCACCTTCCCATCGGCGGTGAATTCGGCGGCGAGGAGTTCGAGCGAATGCTCCAGAATCGTCATCGCCCAGCGGCGCTGGAAGAGGCGGTCCGGCGAGAGATCGTCCACCGGCTCGGCGGCGTAGCGTTCCTCCGCCGACGTGGCATCGAACGACACGAGCACCGCCGCCCCGCGCTTTTGCGCCAGCGCGCGGTCACGCTGATCGGCGAGAAAATCGTGCGCGCAAGTGAGCAGGAAAGTGCGGAGTTTGCCCTTTGCAGGATCGGCCCGCGCGAGCGTTTCCTTTTCCAAAAGCCGCGCAAAAAGCCCCTGCGTGAGATCCTCCGCATCGTGCGGGCTGTGCCCCGAGCGCCGGACGTAGGCATAGATGGGATACCAATACGCATCGCAAAGCGTCGCCAGCGCCTGCGCATCGCCCGCCCCGACGGCCCGCCGCACGAGGCTCCAGCGCGTGGTCTGGAAGGAATGCGGAGCGGTGCGCGGTTTCATTTTGGAAATTTTCTGACGCGCTGGACTGTGATGAAGGTGCCTGCGAAATCAGCCCAGCAGTCCGCGCAGTGCGGCAAGATTTTCCGCCGCGTCGAAGATCGCGCGGATCGGGATGCGGAATCCGGCGATAACGGGGCTTTCGATGAATCCACTCCCGGATTTCAGCGCGAGTTCAAAGACCTCTCCGCGCTGCAAATACTGCTCCACTGTCTCCAACTCCGCGTCGATGATCCAATACTCGGCCACGCCATGCGCAGCGAAGTCCTCGAATTTGACACCGCGATCACGCCCCTTGGTGCTTTCCGAAAGAATCTCCACCGCGAAATCTGGGACGGGAAATTTCATCGTCTCCGATGCAAACGCCGCCGCTTTTTCAGGCCCAAAAAAAACAATGTCCGGCTCGTAGTCATTGCGTGGAAAAACGCACAGACACTTCTCGTCGCGAACTTCACCCAGCCGATTCATTTTCACGCAGGCATCGAGCAGAACCAGCAGGTTCTTCTTTGCCACCAGATGCCGGTTTTTCGCAGGTGAATGCAGCACCACTTCGCCGTCGATGAATTCCATTTTTTGTTCGTCGCTCATGTCCTGATAGAATTTGCGGCGGCGCTGCGCCTCATCACCAAGCTGGGTCTGGAGCGCCTCCACGATGTCCGGCAAACGCGGCGAGTGGCGCAGGGGTTCGAGCGTGGCTTCGAGTGGCGACATGCGCGGAGGTTAGCCGCGCCTTTTCCCGCGAGCAAGCGGCTTGCCTCCAGTCCGGGTCCGGGCATCCTGGGCGGTCACCAATGAAACTCATCTCCTGGAATGTGAACGGCATTCGCGCCGTGTTGAAAAAAGGCTTCGCGGATTTTATCGCGGCGGAAAAGCCGGACATCGTTTGTTTGCAGGAGACGAAGGCGACGCAGGCCGATGTCGTCGTGCCGGAATCGCTCGCGGGCTACACCTCGTTTTGGAATGCGGCGGAGAAGAAGGGTTACGCGGGGACGGCGATCTTCACGAAGCCCAAGCCGCTCACGGTGACGCCCGGCATCGGACACGCCGAGCACGATAACGAAGGGCGCGTGCTCACCGCCGAGTATGCGGATTTTTTTCTCGTGAATGTCTATGTGCCGAACTCGAAGCGCGAGTTGACGCGGCTGCCGTATCGCCAGCAGTGGGATCGAGATTTCCTCGCCTATTTGAAAAAGCTCGAACGCAAAAAGCCGGTGATTTTTTGCGGCGATCTGAATGTCGCGCACGCCGAGATCGACCTCGCGCGACCGAAGGATAACGTGAAGAACCATGGCTTCACGCCGGAGGAACGCGCGGGATTCGATGCGTTCGTCGGCGCGGGGTTGGTGGATGTGTTTCGGGAGTTTGAGAAAGCGGGCGGGCACTACACTTGGTGGAGTCAGATGGGCACGGCGCGCGCGCGGAATATCGGTTGGCGCATCGACTATTTTCTGTGCTCGACGGCATTGAAACCGCGTCTGAAATCGGCGGTAATTTATCCGCACATCACCGGATCGGATCATTGTCCGGTGGGGCTCGTATTGAAAAAATAGCGTGGAGATTTTTGGGCGGCGTCGCATGTGTTCCGGGGAGCGCGCGCGTCTCGCGTGCTGGCGAAGGCGTCCCGCCTTCGCGGACTTTCGAGACGC
>JAYVRQ010000746.1:0-3017 GCA_043776145.1 Chthoniobacteraceae bacterium | reverse complement strand
TGACGCGCTCCGTCTCCGCGCGACCGAGGTGATCGTTGAAACTGATCTTCCCGCGCAAGCCGTGGCCTTTCACCCAGCCCGCGAGCCGGTAGTCGGTCTTCGGCTTGATCGCCACGTCCGCGTAAAAGCTGGTGTCCGCGTTGTCGCGCGTGATGCAGCGCAGCGCGTTCTTCCCGCTGTGCGTCATCTTATCGCCGCTCACGATTTTCCACTCCGCGCCAGTATTGCCCGGCGAGTTCCCGTAGTCGCGACGTTTCCATCCTTCGGGAAGACCATCGGCTCCGGTGATTTCGAGGCTGGGATTTGGGAGAAGATTCGGGCCCTCCGTGAAGCCGATCGCCTTGTGCTTTTTCGCGAGAAGTTTCGACGCCTCGCGCAGCCACTCGTCTTTCTTCACCGCGTCATCCGAAGCGAGACGCTTCACCAAAGTCTGGATCGTGTCGGTCGTGTCGAACCCGGCGAGCTTCACGAAAGACGCGAGGCGCGTGCCCGGATTCGGATCGCTGATTGTGCCCGTGCCGAAAAAGAGCGCCTGTCCTTTCGCGTCTGTGCCGAGCGCGCGGATCGCGTTGCGGCGGAGCGCGGCGTCCTTCGCGAGCAACGCGGCTTTGTGCGTGGCTTCGTCTAGCGCGCCGAGACCTTGCAGCGACCACAGCGCGTGGATCGCGGAAACGCTTCCGTCATTCGCGAGCACGAGCTTTTTCAGCGCGTCGGCGGCATCGGTCTTTTTGCCTTCGACGAGAAGCCGCTGCGCCGTGAGCCGCCAGTATTGCGTGTCGTCGCCGAGCGCCGCCACGAGCGCATCGCTGGATGCACCGGCCAGCGATTTTTTCACCGGCTGCGCCTTGTCCCACACGACGCGATAGATGCGCCCGCGCGCGTGATCGCGAAGCGGATTTTCATGCGCGCCGCCGACGCCCGTCTTCGCATTGTAGCCGCCGCGCTCCACGCTCGGAGTCGGGTTGTGCTGGATGATGAAATTCTGCCAGTCCGCCACCCACACCGCACCATCCGGCCCGACCTCGGCATAGACCGGCGAGGTCCATTCGTCGCTGCTCGCGAGGAGATTCATCTGGTCGATCGCCGTGTAGCCCGCGCCGTCGGGCCGCACATCCAGGAGCGCCACGATCTTCATCGTCGGCTCGCAAACCATGGCCCGGCCTTGAAAGCGCGCCGGCAGGTTCTTCGAGTAAATGAAAGACGTGCCCGCCGCCGCGGTGTATCCGCCGAACACATCGACCTGCCGGAAGTTCGGCGTGATCGCGTGCGCGAGTTCCACGGTGTTGATTTTTTTCGCCGTCATAAAGCGCGCGCCATCCGGCACCACGCCCGCCGGAATTCCCCCGAAGAAAATCGGCGCGCCATTCGCCGTCCCGCCGAAATCATCGCCCGCATCGTTGAAACTTTGCGCCCACGAATTGTTCGTGAACTGGTGCAGGAATTCGACCGCCGACCCATCCGCGCGGAAGCGATACGTGCCCATCGCGAAGCTCTGCTTTTTCCCGCCCACCATCCGGTCGAAGCCCGAGTAACCCACGCATCCGTAAAGCCAGTTGTCATAGCCATAGTGCAGATTGCTCGCCTGCGCGTGCGTGTCCTTCACGCCCCACGCATCGACGATCACCTCGCGAATGTCCGCCTTGTCGTCGCCGTTCAAGTCTTTCAGAAAAACGAAACGCGGCGGCTGCGACACGATCACGCCGCCGTTCACGAGCACGAGCCCCGTCGGGATGTTCAGCTTGTCCGCGAAGACGGTGAACTTGTCCGCCTTCCCATCGCCGTCCGTGTCCTCGCAAATCTTGATGCTGTCATTTCCCAGCCCGTCCGGCTGCACGCCATGCGGATAATCGCGCGTCTCCGCCACCCACAGCCGTCCGCGTTCATCCCAGGCAAACGCGATCGGTTTCGCGATGTCCGGCTCGCTCGCGAAAAGTTCCAGCCGACAATCCGCGGACACCTGCGTCCGCTCCATCGAACCCTTCACGCTGAAAGGCAATTGCAGCGTGAGCGGCTCCGCGCGCCGCTCGTAATTGGCCACGCTGGGATTCGCCTCGCGCTTCTCCGGCTCGCGCTGGGCGAGAAAAGTCTGCCACTCGCTTTTCACCCGATCGCCCACCGCCCACACGATCGCGTTGCGCAGCATTTTTTGAAAATCGTCGTTCTTCCACGTCCGCTCGTCGTGACCGCTGGCGGTGTAAAAGACGCGCCCCTTTCCCTGCTCGCGCACCCATGTCCAAGGCTCGCGATGTTCCCCTTCCACACGCTCCATCAGCAGCGTGCGACCCTGCGTGTTGAACTGGTCATGCACATAGGTCTCGTCCCACGTTTCGTATTCATTCACGCCCTGCATAACCGGATGCGTCTTGTCGATGATCATCGCCTTGAAGACCCCGGTTTTGTGTTCCTTAAAACGCCCGCCAACCATCGCGATGAAGCGCGGCTCATTTCCAAAACACGCGCTCGCGCAATGAATCGGGAGGAACCCATGACCGCTCTCCACGAAACTGTTCAGCGCCTCGAATTGCTCCGGCTTCATCTTGTCGTGATTCGCGTAAAGCATCACCGCATCGTAGTGCCCGAGCGTCTCCGCATTCAGACAATCCGGCTGCGTGAAATAGTCGAAGTAGATCGCGTCACGCCCGAAATTCGCCATCAGGAAGGGCAGATATTTTCCCGAGTCGTGATGCTCGCTCTCGTGTCCGAGAAAGAGCACGCGGATGGGTCGCGGCGCGGCGGACGCGGCGACATTCAGTAACAGCGCGACGAGTAAAAGGAGGAAGGAAATTTTTTTCATGGGAAGCGCGTTGTTACGCGGAAAGCCACCGGCTGACCACCGAATTTCGCGAGCGTGTCCGTTCCGGGGCTCCTTCCAGCGCCGCCTGTCTCGTTCGGTTTAGAGTGTGTCTAAAAAGTTTTCGGGGCTTTAGCCCGCAAACGCTGGATGGCGATGGAGCGCCATCATCGCGAGTGGACGTCGTCTAGGGCTAAAGCCCCGGACTACTTTTTAGACGCCCTCT
>JAYVRQ010000745.1:0-10271 GCA_043776145.1 Chthoniobacteraceae bacterium | reverse complement strand
TCGCGCTCGTCGCCGGGAAGGACAAAGTGCTGAGCGTGGAAGTGGCCGGCTTCGCGGACATCGCGGAGAAAAAGCCGATGCGCGAGGACACGCTTTTTTGGATCGCCTCGCAGACGAAGCCGATGACCGCGACCGCCGTGATGATGCTCGTGGACGAAGGCAAAATCGCGCTCGATGACCCGGTGGAAAAACATCTGCCCGAGTTCCGCGGCCAGCAGGTCGTGGCGGAAAAAGACGACGCGCACACGCTGCTGCGCAAGCCATCGCGGTCCATCACCGTGCGCGACGTGCTCAGCCACATGAGCGGCCTGCCTTTTTCCTCCGCCATCGAGCAGCCGACGCTCGACGGTGTGCCGCTCGCCGCCGCCGTGCGCAGCTACGCGATGACGCCGCTCCAGTGGGAACCCGGCACGCGCTACCAATACTCGAACGCCGGCATCAACACCGCCGCGCGCATCGTCGAGGTCGTGGCGAAAATGTCGTATGAGGATTTCATGCAGCGGCGGCTGTTCGAGCCGATCGGAATGAAGGACACGACCTTCTGGCCGAGCGCGGAGCAGGCGCGGCGCGTGGCGAAATCCTACAAGCCCAACGCCGACAAAACCGATCTCGTCGAGATAAACATCGGCCAGCTCATCTACCCGTTAAACGACCGCGCACGCCGTTTCCCGATGCCTGCCGGCGGACTTTTCTCCACCGCCCGCGACACCGCGCGCTTTTGCCAAATGCTGCTGAACGGCGGCCAGTTAGAGGGCCGCCGCTACGTGAGCGAAGCCGCGTTGGGCGAGCTGACGAAACGCCAGACGCCCGACTCCGTGCAGGAAAGCTACGGCCTCGGCTTCTCGGTCGGCGGCGACACCTTCGGCCACGGCGGCGCGCAGGCGACGAACATGGAAGTGCGGACGAAGCAGGGCCTCGTCATCGTCTGGATGGTGCAGCACGCCGGCTTCCCACTCGACGGCGACAAGGCGCAAGGCGCATTCAAGCAATCGGCGATCGAGCGATTCGGCGGCGGGAAGTGAGACGCGCCTGGCAAATCTCTTCCGTGAAACACATCCTCGCACTCGATCAGGGCACGACCAGTTCGCGCGCCATTGTTTTCGATCATCGCGGCTCCGTCGTCGCAGTCGCGCAACAGGAGTTTCGCCAGATTTTTCCACAACCCGGCTGGGTCGAGCACGACGCGAGGGAAATCTGGGCCACGCAATCGAGCGTCGCCGCGGCGGCTTTGAAAAAGGCGCGGCTCACGGCGAATGACATCGCCGCCATCGGCATCACGAATCAACGCGAGACCACCGTGGTGTGGGATCGCGCGACCGGCCAGCCCGTCTGCAATGCGATCGTCTGGCAGGATCGCCGCACCGCGCCGGTCTGCGATCGGCTGCGTGCGCGCGGTCATGCGAAAATGATCCGCCGCAAGACGGGTCTCATCGTCGATGCGTATTTTTCCGGCACGAAGCTGCAATGGATTTTGCAAAACATCCGCGGCGCGAAAGCGAAAGCGCGCGCGGGACAACTCGCGTTCGGCACCATCGACTCCTGGCTCATCTGGAATCTCACCGGCGGACGCCAGCACGTCACCGATCCGAGCAACGCCTCTCGCACGATGCTCTTCAACATTCACACCGGCGATTGGGATGAAGAGTTGCTGAAACTTTTCGGCGTGCCGCGCTCGATGCTGCCCGAGGTGCGCTCGTCGAGCGAAGTGTATGGCGGGAGCCATCTGCTCGGCGCGCCCATTCCCATCGCGGGCATCGCGGGCGATCAGCAGGCCGCGCTTTTCGGCCAGGTCTGCACGCGGCCCGGCATGGTGAAAAACACGTATGGTACCGGCTGCTTCATGCTCATGCACACCGGCGCGAAACCCATCGCTTCGCGCAACAATCTCCTGACCACCGTGGCGTGGCGCATCGCGGGGAAAACGGAATACGCGCTCGAAGGCAGCATCTTCATCGCGGGCGCGGTCGTGCAATGGCTGCGCGACGGACTCGGCATCATTTCGTCATCGCGTGAAGTCGAGACGCTCGCCGCGCAGGTTCCCGACAATGGCGGCGTGTATCTCGTGCCCGCATTCGCCGGACTCGGCGCGCCGCATTGGGATCCATATGCGCGCGGCATCCTCGTGGGACTGACCCGCGGTTCGACGCGCGCCCACATCGCCCGCGCCGCGCTCGAAGGCATCGCCTACCAAGTCGCCGACGTGCTCCACGCGATGGAAAGCGACGCGAAAGTGCGCCTGAAAGAATTGCGCGTCGATGGCGGCGCGTGCGCGAACAATTTGCTCATGCAATTTCAAGCGGACCTGCTGCGCGTGCCCGTCGTGCGCCCGCGCGTTTCGGAGACGACTGCGCTCGGCGCCGCGTATCTCGCCGGCCTTGCAGTCGGTTACTGGAAAGACCGGGCCGAGATCGCGGCGCAATGGCAGACCGACCGGCGTTTCGTGCCCGCGATGAAGACGGCGGATCGGAAGCGGTTAATGGCTGGTTGGACCAAGGCGCTGGGCCGGGCCAAGGATTGGATTTCGTGAACATCAAACGCGTTTGCATCGTCGCGCTCGCGCTGGTTTTCAGCGCCACGCTGCTCCGCGCGGATTACGCGGAGGGAGTGAACGGTGTCGTCGCGTCCATCCATCCGCTCGCCACGCGCGCGGGCATCGACGCGATGAAGAGCGGCGGGAATGCGATCGACGCGGCGGTGGCGGTCGCGCTCACGCTCGGCGTGGTGGACGGGCACAACTCGGGAATCGGCGGCGGCTGCTTCATGCTCATCCGGCGGGCGAATGGCGAAATTCTTGCGCTCGACGGTCGCGAGACGGCTCCCGCTGCGGCGACGCGCGACATGTTTCTGCGCGATGGAAAAGCGGACACGGACCTCAGCCAGACCGGCGCGCTGTCGAGCGGCGTGCCCGGCGCACTCGCGGTATACGCACAGGCGACGGAAAAGTACGGACGCAAAAAACTTGGCGACCTGCTGCGGCCCGCCGCGGAGATCGCGGAGCAGGGCTTTGCGATGGATGCGAGCTACGCTGGCAAATTGAAAAGCACCGCAAAATCGCTGCGGCGCTTCGAGACGACGCGCGCGATTTTTTTCAAAACGGACGGGACGGATTTCGCCGAAGGCGATGTCTTGAAACAGCCCGATCTCGCGCACAGCTATCGCGCCATCGCGGAGCAAGGCGCGGACTGGTTTTATCGCGGCGCTTTCGCGAAAAGCACCGCCGCATGGATGAAGGAAAACGGCGGAATCACGACGGCGGCGGACTTCGCGGGCTACGTCGTGAAACAGCGCGAGCCACTCGCCACCACGTATCGCGGCTGCGAGATCATCGGCGTGCCGCCGCCGAGTTCCGGCGGAGTGCATGTCGCGCAGATTTTGAACATCCTCGAAAACTTCGACCTCGCTGCGCTGAAGCAGCCGGGCGAACGCGAACATGTCATCGCCGAGGCAATGAAGCTAGCCTTCGCCGACCGCGCGCATTGGCTCGGCGATCCCGATTTTGCAAACGTCCCGCGCGGCCTCGCCGACAAAAGCTACGCGCGCGAACTCGCCGCGCGCATCCAGCCGGATCGCGTCATCGACGTGCCCGCGCACGGCACGCCGCCCGATGCGGACACGCGCTTCTTCGAGAAACACACCACGCATTTCTCCACCGCCGACGCCGAGGGCAACTGGGTCGCCTGCACCGCCACGATCAACACGACGTTCGGCTCGAAAGTCGTCGTGCCCGGCACCGGCATCGTGCTCAACAACGAGATGGACGATTTCTCGATCGAGCCCGGCGTTCCGAATGCGTTCGGCCTCGTCGGAGCCGAGGCCAACGCCGTCGCACCCGGCAAGCGCCCGCTCTCCAGCATGAGCCCGACGATCGTGCTCCGCGATGGCCGCCCCATCCTCGCACTCGGCGCAGCGGGCGGGCCGACGATCATCTCGCAGACCGTGCTCAACGTGGTCGGCGTGCTCGATCTCGGATTGCGCCTCGACGAAGCCCTCGCGCAGCCGCGCATTCATCACCAATGGCAGCCGCGCGAATTGCGCATCGAGAAAACCCTCCCGAACGCCGTCAAGAACGCGCTGAAAAAACGCGGCCACATCCTCGACGAGCAAGCCATCATCGGCGCATCGCAAGCCATCGGCCTCGGGCCAGACGGCAAAACATTCACCGGCGCAAGCGAGCCCCGCGCCCACGGCCTCGCCAGCGGATTCGGCGGCGGAAAGTGATGGTAGTGGTAAAGAAATTCTTTACCACTGCATGCGCGACGTTCGGCGCGGCGGACTGGCCTTTCCGCATCTCCAAATCCTGACGCCTGCCCAATTCCTGAAAACCATCTGACACCATGAGCATACTGACCATCCGCCTGCCCGACGACAAGCATCTCCGCCTGCGCAAACTCGCCAAGCACCGCGCCATCAGGCATCAACAAGCTCATGGAAGAACTCGCCACAATCAGCATCGCCGAGTTCGACGCGGAGACCCGCTTCCGCACCCTCGCCGCCCGCGGCTCTGCGAAGAAAGGCCTCGCGATCCTCGAAAAACTGGATGCGAAGTTCGCTCGGGAGTCGAAATAGCCGACGCCATCGGCATCAATGAACTCGACGCTCAAGGTTCGCGATGCGGACGAATTCGTAACTCGGTCGAATCCGCACGAACCAAAGCAGTTCTTCTGGATTGATGATGCCTTCGGCGCAACGCAATGCGATTGGCAAACTATTGCCGAGTGGAACCGAGTTTTTCCACACATTCACGCTGCGATAAGACGTGGAGCCCGAGTGCTGTTTACGTCGCGGGACTATATCTACAGGTCCGCGCGCCGCTTACTGAAAGAGTCATCGTTCCCAGATTCGCGACGCATTTACCAGCCTCATAGCGGAAGACAGGGAGCTATTGGACATCTATCTCACCGGCACGCCACTGGAGCAGCTCTTTGGCGAGATTTCGTGCGGCGACCTCGGCATCCAAGGACTGAAGGTCATAGTTCCGCAGGATCGCTTCGAAGCGCTGGTTGCTCGAATGAATTCCTTGAAGCTGTCGCGCGACGAAGATAGGCGGAGGCTTCATCACTCGCAGCGCGGCGTGTGGCTGGGTTCTGTCATGGCGCGCCGTCGCCTTTGCCAAAGCCCGCCGTTTTCCTCAGCATCGCCGCCATGTGGAAAATCCCGCTCCGTCTGCTCGCCGCCGTTTTCATTTTCTCGTGTGCCGTCATCGCCGTCGCAGATGACGAGGTGAGCGCGTGGGGCATCGCGTCGTCTTCGAGCGGGGCGAAGGATTTGGCGGAGTGGATGCCTCGGGTAAAAGAAGCGGGCGCGGGGATGGTGCGGCTTTGGCCGGAGTGGGGCGAGGTGCAGCCGCAGGGCGAATGGCGATGGGCGAAGGCGGACGCGATTTTGCAGACGGCGAAAACCAACGGGCTGCGCGTGAATGGCATCCTGATGGGTTCGGTGCCGGGGTCGAAGGGCGGCTCGCACGCTTTCCCGATGAGCGATCTCGCGGCGTGGGCGGAATACGTGGCGCGCACGGTGGAGCATGCGCGCGGCTCGGTGCGGCATTGGGAGGTTTGGAACGAAGGGAACGGCGGATTTAACGACGGGAAAAATACGACGGCGGATTACGCGAAGCTCGCGGGGGCCGCGTATGTCGCGGCGAAAAAGGCGGACCCGACGGCGCAAATCGGGCTGACCACGGCGAGCTTCGATCCGGCGTATCTCGGTCGCGCGATTGCCGCGCAGAAGGCGGCGGGAGGCGCAGCGTTCGATTTTCTCTGCGTGCATCCGTACGAAATCGCCGATGCCGTGGGACTGCCGGATGGCGACGTGCCGTTTCTGTGGATGTCCCATTTGCTGCGCGAGACGCTGAAGCAGCACGCGCCGGAAAAGGCGGGCGCGGACATTTGGATCACGGAAATCGGGCGCAACCTCGCGAAGCGCAAAGACCAGCCCGAAGCGGAGCGCGAGGCGGCGGCGGTGCTCCTCAAAATTTACACGATGGCTTTCGCGCAGGGCATTCGCAGCGTGCAGTGGTTCGAGGGGCGCGATCCCGTGGGCGAGGAAGCGGGCTTCGGTCTGCTCAAGCGCGACGGCTCGCCGCGCCGGTCGTTTCACGCCTTTCGCAGTCTCGCGACGGCGCTGGGAAAAGTGCCGCGTCCGCTCGGCTGGCTCGCGCTGGGTGAAGGCGGGCGCACGTTCGGATTCGTTTTCAAAGGCGAGGCGGAGCCGATGCTCGTGCTGTGGAAAGACGCGGGCGCAGCGGTGCAGGACGTTGTCTTTTCCAGCGAAGTGGAAGTGACCGCGCCGCTCGACGACACGACGCGCAAGCTCGCCGCGCAGCAGCCGCTCAAACTCGGCGACGATCCCGTTTTCATCCGCAAGCTCTCCGCCGATCTCGTCGCCACCGCGAAGGCGAACGCGGCGAAACCGTTTCCGTGGGGCGGCAACTTCGCCGCTGCGAAAACCGTGAGCACCGATGGCGGCGTCTTCCAATGCGGCGCGCGCACACAGCCGCGCGTCACTTTTCCCGATGGCACCACCGGCATCTTGATGAAGGCGAACGAAGGCGTGCGCTTTTACGTGCATCCCACTTTCGCCTCGATGCAGACGCAGGAATATCATGTGCGGATCACCGTGCGCCGCGTCACGCCGGGCAACGTCGGCATGAACCTTCACTACGAAGTCGCCGACAGCCAGGGCCGCTCGCCCTACAAAAACACCGGCACCTGGTTCGGCCTCAGCGACTCGACCGACTGGCAGACGCAGACGTGGCACCTCAAGGATGCCTGCTTCGCAAAAATGTGGGGCAACGACCTCGCCTTCGTCCCCGAGCAATCGCAGCCGTTCGTCATCGGAAAAGTGGAAGTGAGCACGGAGCCGTTTCCGGCTCATTGAGCAATGAAGTCAAAATGCCGACGATGAAAAAGACCGCCGCCAAATCTTCGCACGGGCAAGTCGCGTCGCTACTTGCCGAACTCGCGCGCCTCGGCTCGAAGCAGCGCCGCGAGCAAATGGCCACGCGCTTCGGCATCCACACGAACCGGGCGTGGGGCGTGACGATGGCAGACCTGCACAAGATCGCACGCCGCCTCAGACGCGATCACACACTGGCCGCGGCGCTGTGGGACGCTGGCTGGTACGAGGCGCGCCTGCTAGCCGCGCTGATCGACGCGCCCGAGCAAGTCACCGCCGCGCAGATGGACCGCTGGTGCCGCGACTTCGACAACTGGGCCGTCTGCGACACCTGCTGCATGCATCTCTTCGACCGCACACCGCACGCTTTTGGAAAAATCGCGCAGTGGGCGAAGCGTCGCGAAGAGTTCGTGCGGCGCGCCGCCTTCGCGCTGCTCGCGAGTCTCGCGCTGCACGACAAACGCGCGGCCACGCAAGCGTTCGCGGACGGCCTGCCGCTTATCGAAGCCGCCGCGACGGACGCGCGGAATTTCGTAAAGAAGGCCGTGAACTGGGCCTTGCGCGCCATCGGCGAACGGAATGCGGAACTCCACGCCGCCGCCCTCGTCGTGGCGCAGCGGCTTGCCGATTCCGACGACGCCCCCGCGCGCTGGGTGGGGAAGGAAGCGCGGCGGCAACTCCACCAGCCCGCCGTACTCCGGCGTCTCGCGAAACGCGGCTGATTTTTTTTCGCAAGACCCGCGCTACCCGAACGGCTGGCTCCTTTCCAACATCGCAGCACATCAAAATCTGGCGTCGCGCTCCGCGGCTGCGTAACATTGCGCGCATGAACATTCGACCGCTGCTCGCTCTGCTCGTTTTCACACTCCCGGCTTTCGCCGAAGAAAAGCCCGCCACACCGGCACCGCCCACACTTCCACCGGAGGCCGTCGTCCTCATCGCCACCGATCTCGAAAAGCTGAAGGAGATGCTCGGCAAATCCGCCACCGTCGAGGGCACTGTCGCCGCGCAGGGAGAGAACAACGGGGGCACGATGCGCTACCTGAATTTTGCGAAGAAATACAAGGAGGCGCTCACGCTCGTCTTCATGGTGGGCAAAGGCGGGGAGGAATTTTCCAAGGAAAAACTCGCCGCGTTCGTCGGGAAAAAAGTGCGCGTCACCGGCGTCATCGGCACTTACAACGACGCGCTGCAAATCAAGATCGACAAGCTCGCGCAAATCCAAATCCAGCCCGAACCCGCGCCGCAGCCATGATCCGCGCCCGCACGCTGCTCGCCGCCACGCTCGTCGTTTCCGCCCGCGCATTCGCCTGGGATCCCGCCGGCCACATGCTCGTGGATCAGATCGCGTGGACGCAGATGAAGCCCGAAGTCCGCGCCCGCGCCGAGGCACTCGCGAAGACGCTCGAAAATACTTACAACAACGCGCAGCCCTACCACTTCATCACCGCCGGTGCCTGGATGGACGACATGCGCTCGAAAAAAGGCTACGCGTGGTCGAAGTGGCATTACGTGAATCTCGACTGGACGGCGGACGGCGCGGCCTTCGCGCTGCCCAAGCCGCCGCATGTCGTGTGGGCCATCGGCGAATCCGTGAAAATCCTGAAGGCCCCGGAAACGGCTCCAGACAAGGCTTCCGAGGCGCTCGCGATGATTTTACACTTCGTCGCCGACGTGCATCAGCCCATGCACGCGACCGAGCGCAACGGCGACCGCGGCGGCAACGGCGTGCTCATCACCGGCGTGCCTTTCACCGATCTCTGGCCGGGCACGAAGGCGAACCTGCACGCTTATTGGGACAAGGCTTTTCGCTTCGACAAAGTGGACGGAAAAATCGCCGAACTCTGGCAGTGCCCGCCCACGCCCGACCGCCCGAAGAACGCGGAGGAAGGCGTCATCGCCGAGCAGGCCGCGAAGATCATGGAGAAATATCCCGCCGCCTCGCTCGCCGCCGACATCGCGCAGACGGACCCGGTGGAATGGGCGCGCGAAAGCCACCGACTCGGCTGCACGGCGGGCTATCCCGCCGACTTCGTGCCGAGCGACAATCACGTTGTCGAATTGACCGGCGATTTTGCCGCCAACGCGCGCGCCGTTGCCGAGCGCCAAATCGCCCTCGGCGGCTACCGTCTCGCCCGCCTGCTGAACGACACGCTCGCCCCCTAACGCTGCATTTACCTTGCTTCTTTGATTGCCGTCGCAAATAAAATGCCTCAATCTCAATTTCTTATTACGCCATGACGCCCGAATATCCCGCGCGCATTCCAACCATCCGCAAAGCGCATCTCCCCCCCGGATTCGCTTATCCACTCGGAGCCGGCCCCGTGAGCGAAGTGCTCGCGGAAGTGCCGCAGTTTGGGAAGCTCACCCTTAGTTTTTCCAACCTCACCCCGCTGCTCCGCCCGCCTCTGCGCGTGCCGGGATTTCCCGTGCTGCGGCTCACCTTCAGCAACTACCCGCAGTACATCCCGCGCAACGTCTCGCCCGACGACATCTCGAAAACCTTCGGCGGCGAACGCTGGCACATCGAAATCCTCCCCACCGATGTCGAGCGCCGCATGACGGTGCAGCAGCTCCTCTTCGACACCGGCATCGCCCTCCTGCGCGACTGGATCACCGGCCCCGACGCCCCGACCGGCACCGAGCAAATGAAGCGCGTCGTCGAAGTCTGGTACTTCTACGACACCGGCGCGATCAAGCTCCACATCGTCCCCATGCCCGCCGAAGCCGCAGCGGAGCGCAAGGAAGACGAATAGCGCGCCGCGCCCGCCGGGATTTTTCCCGGAGACTGTGAAAAAAATCCGGGCGCGACCTCGTTTCGCCCGCACCCGGCGGCGTTGACATTTCCCCCGACATCCCCGCACTCTCGCCCCCATGCGCGCATCGCGGTTGAATCTCCAGGCCTTCGTCGAAGAATTCCACGAGGCGGACAAGCTGATGCAGGACAAACCCTACTGCTGGATTCTCGGCGCGGGCACCTCCGTCAACTCGGGCATCCCCGCCGGCGGCTATTTCGCCGGACGCTGGTTCGAGCAAATCCACGGTCGCGAAAAAAACGACGGCGAATCCACCGCCGACTTCGCCAAACGCCTCCCCACCCTCGCCGCCGAACACCACATCGACCTCGCCGGCTTCGACCCCGTGCGCCCCGCGCTCCACTACTCCGCGCTCTACGACTACCGCTTTCGCGACGACGCCGCGCGCGGCTTCGCCCAACTCGAAGAAGCCATGCGCGGCAAAGACCCCGGCCTCGGCTACTCCATCCTCGCCCGCCTCCTCGCCGAGACCCGCCACCGCGTCGTCATCACCGTCAATTTCGACAACCTCCTCTCCGACTCCGTCGGCATCCACACCGACGTCTTCCCCCTCGTCTGCGG
>JAYVRQ010000744.1:0-3031 GCA_043776145.1 Chthoniobacteraceae bacterium | reverse complement strand
GGAAGGCGCGTCCCGTTTTCCGCACGATCTCGGCGATCTGCCGCACGCGATGGGCGAGGCTGTCGTCTTTCATCTCGCGCCAGTGCTCGATATCGACTTGCACGCGGGGGGCGTTTTTGTCGCGCGCCTGGAGCACGCGGTTCAGGAGAAACTGGATGTCTTCGAGTAGCGCGCCGTTGCGTCCGATGAGGCGCTCCTTGTCGGCGGTATAGACTTGGAGCGTCAGGCCGTGCTCGGCGGGGATCTCCTTGATTTCGACGACAAAACCGAGCAGGCCGAGCATCGTGTCGAGCGTTTCGGTGGGATTCAGGCTCATTGGGAAAGTGGCTTAGCGCGTGGGTTTCAGCGCAGTCACTTTCTCCGGTGTCAGAGCGGTTTTGTTCCGCGTCACATAGAGTTGCACGACCGAGAACACGTTCTGAACCGTCCAGTAAAGCGCCAGCGCGGAGGCGAAGTTGTAGCAAAAGAAAATGAAGATCAACGGCATAAACATCATCATGCGCTGCTGCATTTGATCGCCGGACTTCGGCTGGAGCTGCATCGACCAGAGCATCGTCGCCGCCATGCAGAGCGGGAGCGGATTCACCGGAAAGCCGAGGATGTGAAAGATAGTGTCCGGCTGGGAAAGATCGGGCACCCAGAGGAATTTCGCGTTTCGCAATTCGACCGCTTTTCCGAGCATGTTGTAAAAGCCGAGGAAGATCGGGATCTGGATGAGCATCGGGAGGCAGCCGCCGAAGGGATTCACGCCATGCTGCTTGTAGAGCTTCATCACTTCCACGTTCATCGCCTGCGGATCGTCCTTGTACTTTTCCCGCATCTCCGTCATCTTCGGCTGGAGCGCCTGCATCCTTTTCATGGAGGCGGTCGCGCGATTTTGCAGCGGCCACATCGCGCTCTTGATGACGAGCGTGAGGAGGACGATCGCGAGCGCGTAGCTCCCGATCACGCCTTTGAGGTAGTTCATCGAGCTGAGCAGCGCGCGGCTGACCATGCCGAACATTCCGAAGTCCATGATCTCGGCTTCGTAGTTGCCGAGTTCGCGCAGACGGCGGTATTCGCGCGGGCCGGCGAAAATTCGGAAGCTGCGCGTGGCCGTTTCATTGGGTTGCAGTTTGAAGCCGGCCATGCCGATCGCGCCTTCGATGCCGTCGCGCTCGCCCGCATCCTCGGCGGAATGCCCGGCCTCGCGCCATACGGCGTCTTCGACGGCAAATTTCTTCGCCCACAACGCGATGCCGCGCTGCTTCACCTGCTCGTCGCTCATCGCCTTTTCATCGACGAGCGGCGTGCAGAGCGTGGCGAAATACTGATTGGTGACGCCCGCCCAGCGCAGATCGCTCAGCGTCTCCGGCTGCTCGGGATAGACGGGGCGCGGCGCTTTTTTGAAAAAGAGAAATCCGCCGCCGCTGAACCAACTGACCCCGATGAATTTGCTGTTCGTGCCGCGGAAATAACTGAGCCCGGTGTAGAGCGGCTGATCCTTCTGGTGAATGGGAGCCGCCGAGCCGGTGTGGACGTAATACTTGGGGACTTCGGCAGGCTGCGCGCTGCGATTGGTAAAGCTGAGGTCGAGCGTGAGCCAGTATTCCTCGCGCAAACGATCCGCGCCTTTTAGCTCCGCGAATTTTGGCAGCGTGAAGCGTTTCGTGAGTTGGATTTGCCGCTCATCCGTCCGATCGAAAACGATCGTGCCGCCCGCCGCATCGACCTTGGCGGAAAACGGCTTGCCCACTCCTTCGCCCGCGATTTCCGAGACATCGCCGATCGCGATGGCGCCGAATTGATTCAGGACCACCCGGCTTTCCTTTTCCGCAAAATGTTCGAGCAGCGTCGCGCGTCGGATGCCGCCGCCGAGGGTCGTGAATGCGTAGTCCGCAGCGGTGGTCGAAACGTTCTCGATTTTCTCCGGCGCAGCAGCCTCCAGCGCAGGCGTCGGCGCGGTGGGAGTGGAAGGATTGACGGGATCGGTCGGCGCAGCAGGCGCAACTTTCGGTGTCGCAGCTTCCACCGCCGCTACCGCCGCCTCCGCCTGCTGGCGAGCCTGCGCGGCTTCCTGCGATTTGCGGATGTAGAAAAAATTCCACGCTCCGAAAAGCGCGACGACAACGACGAGACCGAGAATTCCTTTGCGATCCATATTCTTTTTAATGAGGACACTGCTGGCGGGCGCCGTACGCACGCGCGGGTGGGACGGGATCGAACCCATCGCCACCCCACGGATGGCAGCGTCCAAGCCGCTTCAAGCCGAGCCAGCCGCCACGCCATGCGCCGTGCGTTTCCACAGCCTCGTAAAAAAACCGGGAGCACGAAGGCTCGTACCGGCAGCCTCCGCCCGGCCCGACAATCGCCCGAAGCACCGGCGAGAGAAGCACCTGATACGCGCGGACGAAAAGCTGGAGCACGCGCTTCATCATGGCTCCGGTGCGAAGGCTCCCGCGCGCCGGACGAGCCGCAGCCATTCCTCGCGCAACTCGGCGAAAGCCGCATCCACCGCCCGCTGCCGCGCGACGATGACGAACCACGCTCCCGGCAAAAGCCGCGCGCGTTCCGCCCGCACAATCTCGCGCAGGCGACGCCGCACGCGATTGCGCTCGACCGCGCCGCCCACGCGGCGAGACGTGACGATGCCCACGCGCGCATCCCCCGGCGCGGCATCTGGAAGAACGCTCAGCAGCATAAACTTCCCATGAATCGAAGCGCCCTCGCGACGCATCCGCTGAAACTCGGACGCGCGGAAAAGCCGCGCGGCTTTTGGAAATGGCAGACCCATTCCCGGCGGGAAAAAGGAAGCGCGGCACCGGACACGGCCGCGGGTGGAAAAACGGGCGCAGGCGCTCAGGCCTGCGTATGCCGCGCGTAGTGGATTTCGACGCCCTTCGGCAGCAGCCGCTTGCGCCCGCGCTGACGACGGCGCGAAAGAATGGCGCGCCCGCTCTTCGTCTTCATGCGCGCGCGGAAGCCGAACTGGCGTTTGCGGGTGCGTTTGGAGGGCTGATAGGTGCGTTTCATAGGCCGGGTTGCTGATAGG
>JAYVRQ010000743.1:0-3055 GCA_043776145.1 Chthoniobacteraceae bacterium | reverse complement strand
CAGCCGGATGAATGGCGGCTGAATCTCACGCAGGCGGCGACGCTGTTCGATTGGGCGGAATTTCAGTACGGGAAAAAAGTCGATCTCGCGATCTACGTGGCGAAGCGCGAGAAGGCGTTCGAGGCGTTTCAGCACGCGGCGGATTTGTATGCGGCGAAGGTGCCGTCGCTGGAGCGGAAGGATGAAACGCCGCTCGTGTATCAGATGTGGCTGAATGCGAATCTCGGCGCGAGCGACCTCGCGATGGTGACGCGCCAGCAGGAGCCGAGCATGAATCATCTCGACCGCGTGCGCGCGGCGATCCTCGCGCTGCCGGGCGAGGCGGCGGGACGGCATCTCGATTTGCTCGCGAAGGCGGTCGATGAAAGCGCGGGCAGCATTCCGGCGAATCTGAAACCGCGCTACATGAGCGCCGCGCTACGCATCATCGGCGAGCGGCCTGCGGCGGAGGAGATTCGCAAGCTCGTCGCGTATCACGAGGGGCTGCTGCGCGAGATCGAACTGAGCGTACGCGTCGATGGCGATGCGGCGGTGGGGCACGGGAAGGCGTTCGGCGTTTTCTTCACCGTCCGGCACACGGCGGAACTCGAGCGCGAGAACGCGGGCGGCTTTGGCAAATATCTGCGGAACCAGTCGCAGGGTGGATACTACAATCCGTATGGGACGCCGCCGGTCGATTACCGCGACGACTTGGAAAAGCAGATGCGCGAAAAGTTGAGCGAGGGGTTTGAAATCGTGAGCATCACTTTTCACGACGACAAGGTGCAGTCGCGCGGATACGGGCGCGCGAACTGGCGCGAGACGCCGCTGGTTTATCTGCTGCTGAAAGCGAAGGACGCATCCGTGGATCGCCTCCCGGCGCTGCGGCTCGATGTGGATTTCATCGACAAGCAGGGGCCGGTGGTGCTGCCCGTCGAGTCCGCAATCCAGATGATCGACGCGCGCGGGGATGCCGCACCCGCGCGGCCCACGGCGGAGATGGAAGTGACGCAAACGCTCGACGATCGCGCGCTGAAGCAGGGAAAACTCGCGCTGGAAGTGAAGGCGACCGCGCGCGGACTCGTGCCGGATTTCAAGGAGTTGTTCGAGTTCACGCCAGCCGGATTTAAGATCGACGAAACCGATGACAGCGGCCCGGCGGTGCAGCGGCTCGATGGCGAGAAGGACGATCTCGTAGCGGTGAGCGAGCGGAATTGGGTGCTCAAGATGAGCGCGGATGGCTCTACGATGGATACGGCGCGGTTCGCATTTCCAAAGCCGAAACGCGCGGAGATGAAGGTCGCCTACAAACGTTACGTGGACGCGGATTTGGCGGAAGCGACGCCGGAACTGACACTGTCCGGCTTGCCTGTGAACCAGGCGCGCATCTGGCAGTGGGCGCTGATCGGGACGGCGACGCTAGCCGGAGCGGTGTTCGTCGGGCGGCGGCTGCGGGCGCGCGATTCCGAGGCGGATGCGAAAAAGGCTTACGAATTGCCCGCGACGGTCACGCCGTTCAATGCGTTGCAATTGCTGCGCGAAATGCAACACGACGAACGGCTCGCATTTTCCAAGGAACAGCGCGGTGAGCTATCGGAAGCCATCGCGCGAATCGAGTCGCACTACTTTGCGCCTTCGCGAAATGGAGCGGCTGCGCCGGATTTGGAGGCGGTCGGGAAGCATTGGGTCGGGATGGCAAAGTAGTTCGGGGCTTTAGCCCAAAAGGACGCGATTGCGGGCTAAAGCCCACGACTACTTTACTCTATTTGTCCCCGGCGAATTCGCCGATGCGGCGGAATTTCGCGTAGCGAGCTTTGAGCAGTTTTTCGAGGGGGATTTTGGCGAGGTCTTCGAGATTGCGGGCGATGGATTCACGCACGCTTTCGAGGGCGGCGGCGTGGTCTTGATGCGCGCCGCCCATCGGTTCGGGGATGACTTCGTCGATGAGCTGGAGTTCGAGCAAATCCTTCGCGGTGAGCTTGAGCGCGGCGGCGGCTTCGGGGGCGTGCTTGCGGTGTTTCCAGAGGATCGCGGCGCAGCCTTCGGGGCTGATGACGGAGTAGTAGGCGTTTTCCAGCATGAGCACGCGATCGGCGACACCGATGCCGAGCGCGCCGCCGCTGCCGCCTTCGCCGATGATGACGGAGATGATGGGCGTGCGCAGCGTCATCAGTTCGCGGAGGTTCACGGCGATGGCTTCGGAAATGTGGCGCTCCTCGGAGCCGATGCCGGGATAAGCGCCGGGCGTGTCGATGAGGGCGATGAACGGGTGCCCGAATTTTTCGGCCATGCGCATGAGGCGCAGCGCCTTGCGATAGCCTTCGGGATTGGCGCAGCCGAAGTTGCGCTTGATGTTCTCGCGCAGTTCGCGGCCTTTTTGGTGGCCGATGATGGTGCATTTGCGGCCGTCGATGGTGGCGAGGCCGCCGGGCATCGCGCGGTCGTCGGCGAAGAGGCGGTCGCCGCGCAGTTCCACGAAATCGCCGAAGGCGAGCTGGATGTAATCGAGCGCGTACGGGCGTCCGGGATGACGGGCGATTTGCACGCGCTCCCAGGCGGTCAAGTTCAGGTAAATCTGCTTTTTGGTTTCCTCGATTTTCGCTTCCATGCGCCGCACCTCGGCGTCGAAATTGATGTCATTGTCGCGCGAGTGCTGTTTGAGGTCGGCGAGTTTTTCCTCGAGTTCGACGATGGGTTTTTCAAATTCGAGCGGATGATTTTTCATCAGGTGGAAAGCTCACTCGATCGTGACGGGATCGTGCTTTTTGAGCAAGACGGCGATTTCCTCCATGTCCTCCGGCGAGAGCGCGATGCCGCTGCGCGCGGCGGGTTTGTCGGAGGCGGCGAGCGCGTGCAGGCTGTGGCCGGGGATCGAGAGCGAGACTTCGTGCATCGCGCCGGCGTAGCCTTTGTCCTGAAAGGTCACGCGATTTCCCGCGGCGTCGGTGGCGAGTTTCGAGACGACTTTCCCGACGCGCTTCACGGGCGGCCCTTTTTGCGCGGCGTCGGCGGCGGGCACGGCGAGGAGGCGGTACTGTTTGAAGAAGCGTTTGGCGTTGTAGAGCGTCAGCTTTTT